>NZ_NRHC01000123.1 GCF_003585885.1 Psittacicella hinzii
CGTAAGTTCATAAGTTTACAAGTTCGTAAGCTCGTAAGTTCGTAAATTTACAAGGTTGCAAAGTTGTAAGGAGTAAGGTGCAAGGTGCTAACTAGCACTTAATAGAAAAGGAAAAAGGATCTCTGTTACAGAGATCCTTTTTCAATATCTTTTGATTTCTTAGTTAAGTTAACTGTCTTCACAGTTGATGCCTAACTATCATCGATTATTATCTTAAGAGTTATTGCAGAGGAGGTAAAAATTATTTAACCCACTCAATTACTTCATCAGCATTGCGACGAGTTTTTGCACGGCGAGGTTCTTCACCACGGTAACCAAATGCACATAATACGCTTACTTTGAATACAGCTGGATCAAATAAACCTTCAGCTACTAAAGCTTTATCGATTTCATGATAGTTAACACCTTCAACTGGAGTTGAGTCAATTCCAATCATAGCTGCCACTGTCATCATGTTACCTAAAGCAATGTAAGCTTGTTTGCCTGCCCAGTCTTCTAATGCACGTTCATTACCTTCACCTAATAAGTTAGATAACTCACTTAATTGTTGTGTATAAAAACCACGGTAAACTTCAGCCATTTCAGCAGGCATTTGTTTTACATCATTTAACATGTGGTTAATGTAAGCAGAGTTTGGTTGTAATTCTGGAGCTTTACGAGTTAAGAAAACTACGTAGTACGAAGCATCTTTTTTGTCTTTGATACCCCAGCATAGTTGGTCAATTACGTTACGTACTTTTACGTTTTCTTTTGGAATTACTAAGAATTTCCAAGGCTCCATACCGAATGAACTTGGAGATAAACGACCTGTTTCTAAAATGAAGTCCATATCTTCTTTTGAAACAACTTTAGTTGGGTCGTACTTTTTACATGCGTGACGGTAGTTATAAGAATCTAAGATTTGTTGTTTTGTGATCATTTTCTTTCCTTGTATAAGTTGTTGTGATTCGCATACTTGCTTTTGTACTTACAACAAGTTGATAAGCAAATATCGCGAACTATAATACACTTCTCAAAGGAAAATTGCAAATCATCTCAGTCTTTTGCATCTTTTACATTCTCTACGTTAAGGGCAAAAGTACAAAAGTGCAAAATCATTTTTCACTTATTGAACAGTTCAGTATGCGGTATTGCAGATTACAAACTAATCAATGTTAAAGTATATAAGAGGGGTTATGATTTTTATCAGGCAATTATGATCCTTATCTCATAAAAAACAGATACTTGCTAGAAATCGCACCTTCTTACCATAAAGATAACCTTGCTTAATTTAAGTGTTGTCTACTTCTTCTTGGAAACCTAACTGCTTTTACATATTCATCGATGATATCCGAATTTTTCATCTTCTTTTTACCATCTTCGTAAGCATTTAGCCAAGTTTGATCTTCATGACTTCTCTCTACTAAAGCGAAATCACTTCTCACTGATATATCTTGAAATACATCATTGATAAACTCTAGTACTATACTTCCATAGTCCTCGTCTCTCAAATTCTGCATAAATGTAAGATACTCTTGTGAATTCATAAAATCTAGGTAATACTGACTTCCGTCCTTACGTTTATCATATACTTCTCTAATCGCTGGTCCATAAGTCCATGCTTCAAAGTCTGCTTCAAATAACTCATTAGGGAAAATAACCCCACCCTTAAATTCTACTTGATCCTGATTTTGATAGTACATTCCAGCATAAAAAGCATATAAAAAGTATAGGCTCTTTTGTAACTTTATCGGGCTGATATCCTTTTTTAGTGAATACAGATAGCTAGCTAACACATCTACATTATCAAAAACGTATAATTTACTCATCTCACCTAATCCTAAATAAGCTATTAAACTAAAATGCAGCTCTAACTTCTAAAAATCTTCAAGTACTCTTCGATAATACTCTGGTTAGACATTAGCTTGTCCTCGCTTACATATGCTTTTTTCCAAGTTGAATCTTGTTGACTACGTTCTACTAACGAAAACTCACTTCTTGCTAGAATATCTCTAAATAATTCATCAACAAATTTTAAAACAGTCTTTCCATAGGGTTCATTTTCTAGTTCTGCAATAAAGGTTTTGTACTCTTTCGATTCAAGATTATTTAAATAGAAGTCAGATCCTAATCTTCTTTTATCGTAGATAGATCTAATTGCAGGTCCATACGTCCAAGCTTCAAAGTGCGCCTCAAATAATTCATTTGGAAACTCCACTCCACCTTCTAATTCTTTAACCTCTGAACTGTTATAGTACATACCTATATAAAAAGTATAAAGAAAGTATAAAGCTTTTTGAAGTTGAATTGGAGATATCTCTTTTTTCAAAGAGTACAAGTAGGTTGCCAAAATATCTACATCGTCAAAAACATATTTTTTTACCATAAAGACACCTTTACAAAAATTAAATCGTAACAACTTATTTCTTTTGAAGTAAATCCCTCTATCTTCTTGGGGAACGAACATCTTCAGAGTATTCTAAAATAATGTCAAGGTTATTCATTGTAACTTGCCCTGCTTCAAAAGCTTCTATCCAAGCTTTATCTTCATGACTACGCTGTACTAAGGAGAATGTACTTCTAGAAGAAATATCAGCAAACAAATCATCTATAAACGTAAAAACCTCTGAGCCATACGACTTATTTGCAATTTCCTCAATTGCATTCGTATATTCTTTTGATTGAAGAAAATCTAGATAATATTCAGGTCCTTGTGCACGCTTCTCAAAGACTTCTTTTATTACAGGTCCATATGTCCAAGCTTCAAATTCTGCTTTAAATAATTCATTAGGCAAAGGAGCGTCGCCTTTAAAATCTAGTTGTTTTGTGTTTTGATAATACATACCTGCATAAAAAGCATATAAGAAGTATAAACTTTTCTGCAACATTACCGCATTCATATCATTCTTTCTAGCATATAGATAACTTACTAAAACATCTATATTGTCGAAAACGTAATCTTTATACATAATAAGAAACCTACCATTTACTAAAAACTTCATCAGATTTATTAAGCTACATTACCTAAAAACTATCTGATATCGTGGAATCGAATTATACCATATCTTTAAAACCTTCCATCAATTAACTATAAAATTCAATAATATAGCTACTCATACCAAAGGGAAGAACAAAAATTATGACAACAAAAAGGATCTCATTAAGTCTTATGCGAATAAGAATTAATGAGATCATTTATCGCCGGAGCGTTTTAATATAAAATTTTCTTTAATATTTTTCTTCATTTCGTCTGTTAAAAGATCTTCCATAGGAATGTTACACTTTTCTAACTTTCTCGCTGTTTTAGGTATTAAATGACGAATGTTAATTACACAATGATTTAAATCCAGTAAAAAGACAACATACAAAGTTTCTTCTGTATCTTTATCTACTGTATTAAATGCAAACAAACGAAAAGCTTCTTTTCTGTCCTTAGCGTCTTTTACCTTAAATTTTAAGTACTGGTTAACATATTTTTTACAACCATAGAGATTAAATATTTCTTTCAGTCGCTTATTGAATTCATTAGATTTTATTTCTACTTCTTCGCCAAAAGTATCTATAATTAATTCATCATTAAGTAACTTTGTAAAAAACTCTTTTGTCTTATCTTGATCTTCACAAAAGATCAGATTAGAAAAGCAAATCTTCGGCTTCCTACCTTTAACCTTTCTTTTTGTTTTCACGCAAATACGGTGGTCACAAAACAGTTCTTTCGAAGTAAAAACCTCTTCAGAGTAAAATACCACTTTAATAACTCTAGAGACATGTATAGTGGATTCATCTGCCCTAGCTACCCCGCCGTCAAATGACTTTTTATTATCTTGATTGGGTAGTGATCCCCCCTTACCAATATCTGCGTAATCACTAGAAGCTTTCCTATTAGAATAACTAGAAGCTTTCCTATTATCATAAAGATATTTCGTTTTACTATTACTAAATGAATATTTACTTAGATTAGGTAATGATCTTTTTTCTCCTTTTTTCTGAACGCGTACCGATAAAGAGTACTTGCGCCTTACAGTTTTCTCTAAATCTTTGCTACTAGAACTGGTTGATTTAGCTCCTGTTGTACTACTGTCTGCATTTTTACTAGTACTATCTTTATCGATAAGGTTATTCTTAACTTCATTACTCACTATTCTCTAAATCCTTTTACATACTCATCAATAATACTCTCTCTTGGCATTAACTTTTCATTAGTTGCAAACGCATCTTTCCAAGAGTAATCTTGATGACTACGTTCTACTAATGAGAAGTCACTTCTTGAACTGATCTCTGCAAACAGACCATCAACAAATTTTAAAACTTCTTCACCATATGGCTCTTTCAGTAAGTTTTCAATAAAATCTTTATACACTTTAGAATCAAGATTATCTTGATAAAACTTTGATCCCTCTCTTCTATGGTTGTACACGGATCTAATTACAGGTCCATACATCCATGCTTCAAAATTCGCTTCAAAAAGCTCATTTGGATATGTAATGTCTCCTTCTAACTCTGATATTTCTTCATTTTTGTAATACATTCCAACATAAAAAGCATAAAGGAAATATAAAGCCTTTTGTAGTTGTATTGGTGAAATCTCTCTCTTCAAAGAATATAGATAAGTAGCTAAAATATCTACATCATCAAAAACATATTTCTTTATCATGTTAAGTTCCTTTATAGAATAAATTAATTTATCTTTTTTTACAGTTACTCAACTGTAGTCCATAAGAGAAGCTTACTAAATTAAATTTCTTATATTTTGAGTAATATTATCTTTATATAACTTATTATAACACATACACCTCAGCAAAATCTAAACCTTTATTAAAAATCAACTATATATAATTTTTTCTGAGAGAAAAGACTACTGTTACAAAAGTACTTAAAACTAATTTATAAAAGAAGACAACTTAGAATTTTAGATAAATCTAAACTACACTAGCACGTGCTAGATATAGAAAGATTTGTTAGATCGATAACCCAATTTCTGTGAGAAGAAATGATTTCTAAGCTTCGCTAATTAAATTAGACTAAAATATTGGCGGATAAATTCCTTATGATAACTTTACTTTATCTTCTCCAAGATAAAGAGATATTTGGATCTAAATAATGTAAAATCCTCAATCTTTTGGGAAAACCTAGTTTTATGATAAAATAAGATCTAGCAAACAATTAAGTAGACAAAATAAGGACACATCTGTGAAAAAATTCACTAAGACTTTAACTACGTTATTACTTGCTGGTTTTATCATCACCCCTCCAGCGGTAAATGCGAACTCTACTAGCGAGACGCTAGAAACTTTTAAAGTACATACCCTAACTAACACCGCAAAAGAGTTTAGAGACTTTGAAGCTCGTCGTGGTGGTGGCGGTAGTCGTCGTGTAGCTCCTGCACGTCGTGTTGCACCTCCAGCAAATCGTAATAATAACAATACTAATCGTAATTCGAACAATACAAACAATAACAACCGTAGCACTAACAATACAAACAACGCTAACAACTCAAATGGTCCAGCACGTAACTTTGCTCCAAGACCAAGCGTACAAATGAGTGGTTTAAACGGTAGTCGCTTTAATAACTTATTCATGGGCATGGCATTAGGAGCTTTGGCTTACCATATGTTTAACCCAACAGTAGCAAGAGCTCAAGAATCTTGTGTTATTTCTGAAGCTGATGGAGCTCAAATTTGTGGTAACTTATACAATGAACCAAATGGTACTGTTGTTACAGCTACAAGCTCAACTGGTCCAGCTGAAGTACAATACAAAGCCAATGATGTAACTGTATACGCTTCTAAAGATGTTACTATTACAGAAATTAACCAAGTGTTAGCTTCTTTAGGTTTAAATGCTAAAGTTGAGCCTACAACAAATTTAACTATGCTTCCAGCATAACAATCTTATACTTCAAAGAAGATATGTTAATAGGAGTAGATGGAATCCATCTACTCCTATTTTTATACTTTATATACCTTATAGTTTTACTACTATTTTACTACTATAGTTTTACTACTAATCTTCCAGTAACTTTACCTTGAATTAGTTTTTGACAACTAGGAATTACTTCTTCGAGAGTGATAACTTGAGTAAAGGATTTTACCTCTTCTTCACTAATGAGCTCGGCAATTTGTTGCCAAATATCCTGACGTAGTTCAATAGGATACATGACACTGTCAATCCCTAGTAAACTAACCCCACGTAGAATAAAAGGCGCTACCGTTGCAGGTAAGTCCATACTTGCAGCTAAACCACAACAAGCAACAGCACCACCGTATGCTGTACTTGCGAGAATGTTCGCCAGAACTTGCCCTCCTAAGCAATCAATAGCTCCAGCCCAACGTTCTTTCATCAGAGGTTTACCAGCCTGCTCTAACTCACTACGCAGTAAAACCTCACTTGCTCCTAAAGCTTTTAAATGCTCAACTTGTTCTGCTTTACCTGTAACAGCAACAACTTGGTAACCTAACTTCGCAAGAAAGATCAGTGCATAGCTACCAACTCCCCCAGTTGCTCCGGTCACTAAAACCTTACCTTTGTCTGCAGTAATACCATGCTTAATTAGAGCTTGCACACATAACATAGCTGTAAAGCCTGCAGTACCTACTGCCATAGCAGTAAAAGAAGTTAACCCCTCTGGCATTTTAACTAAAAAGTCAGGATTAAAACTAGCTTGCTCAGCTAAACCACCCCAGTACTTTTCTCCGACGCCAAAGCCTGTTAGAAGTACTTGTTCTCCTGCGACAAAGCGTGGATCCTGACTAGCTATTACCTTACCAGCACAGTCAATCCCTGGTACCATTGGAAAGTTTCTCACTACCGGACTTTTACCTGTTACAGCCAAGGCGTCTTTGTAGTTTATCCCAGAATACTCTACTTGTAGCAAAACTTTTTCAGGTTGTTCTAGAGTAATCTCAGCTAACTGGCAAGTATAGTCTGCTTCAGTTTTGTCAATATAAATAGCTTTCACTTTCTTCTCCTTAGAGCTTTCTCCTTAGAGCTACTAGACAGCAATTCTTGGAGTCTCTAGACTGCAATTCTTAGAGCTACTAGACAGCAACCCTTAGAGTTTCGATAACTATAAAACTAGCTAGTCTAACGACTTTTTTCATAACTGCAGTACAACAGTCTAATTTAAAACTATCTTTAAAACTATCTAATGCAGAATACGAATACAAGTCGTTAAACTTAATCGTTAGGCAAATTTTTGCCTAACGATTAGGTACTAACTTGATTTTGTAACGTTCAGCTAGGTATTGAGTAAACTCTGCTTTATCAAGCACATCTTGACTTACTTTAAGATCTTTATACTCTGTAACTTCTATACCTTTTAATAGGTTCAAAGTTTTACTATCTTTCTTGGTTGTAGCATCTTGCTTGATTTGTGGGAAAGCATAGGCTACCGCAAAGTCACTGTTATTAATTAGTAAACGGAGAATCTGGGCTCCGGTGATATTACCACAAGCATGATCAACTGCGTTTTCAGTTTCAGTTTTACAATACTTATCGGTATAGCCAACTATTTCTGAGAAGTTTAAGTCAATTTTAAACTTATCTCCATCTTTACTTAAGGTTGCTTTATTTAGGTAAGGTACAGCTCTCACTAAATCAAAGAACTCGGCTATAGTTAACTCTTGGTTAGCATGTTGTGCTAGTGTCAGATCTAACTGCCAACTTTGTAACATTACATTTTGTTCTACTGTTGAGTAATTAAACCATACTCGTGCTTGTACAGGATTAACTAGCCCCATTAGTCCCAAAGCTCCTAAACTTGTTAGAGCTAAGAATTTATTAAAAAGATTTTTTCTTTGCATATCTACCTCAGCTCCTATTTAAGGGTTAAACTTTGTACTTTTAACGGGAAACCTAATAATTTTTCATAATTAGCTTTATTTGCAACTATGTCATTTAACATTTGCCCAAAAGCTTGAATCTTTTGTTGATTATTAAGTTTATCCATCTCTTGTGGAATCTGTACTAAAAAGCCGAGGCGACGGAAGTAAGGTGCACCACTTGCAAAACCAGTACGATTAATTGTCCCTACTAGGTAAGCTCCATAGCAGTAAGTTGGCATAGCTAAACCTTTTTGTTGGATAGTATGACAATACGCAATCATCTGACTAGTGTATACACCAAAAGCAAAGTCTTTCATTAAAATACGCATTTGCTCATCAACACCAGAGTTTTTACGAGGAATTACCTGATTAAACTGTAAATCTACCGCATCACGATACACTTTACCACGTGTACTTAAATCAAATGGCATTAAGGCTTCGGTTAGACCTAATAAGAACTTTCTGCCATCAGTTTGTTCACGATTAGCATAAAAGTAATCATAAACTTTTTGGTAATAAACAGCCATCATCTTGTGTAAGCCCTCAAGACGTGCGTCTGAGTTGTATACATAACTAAGAGGGGCTTTGGCTAAAGTAGGTTTTTGGTAACCTCTGACTTTTGCATCAGTATTAAAGAATTTAACCTGACTTAAATAACTATCAGCTTGTTGGTTTAGTTTTAAGGTTAAAGGCATAAACTGCTGACTAAAGCTTGCATTATTTGCATTGGCATTTGCTCCAGCAAATGGTGCAACTAATGCAACTAACCCTAAAGACAGAAACTTGCTTTTCTTCATATCTATCCTTTATTTTGGAAAAGTAAATTATTGTAACAGTAACCTCGTATTCTGTTCTGCGTTTGTACTTCTAGCGTATCCTATTTTGTGTCTGTACTTCTAGCGTATCCTATTTTGTGTCTGTACTTCTAGCGTAACCTATTTTGTGTCTGTACTTCTAACGCAACCTATTTTACGCCTGTACTTCCGGAATAACTAGCTTTGCATTATCATACTTATTGCATTCTCGTATGTCTTGCCAAAGATCTCTAACCCCACTCACAAGTCTATCAAACGATATAACAAATCTAGCAAGCAATATAAATGAGGTTACTAACTTCTTACCTAACTTAGGTATGCAGAAATTGGAAGTAAAAGTACATTCGTGGCAATCTAGCAACTAACAGAACGATGGTTATACGGTTTTACTCAAATAACCCTTAGGCTATCTAAGTGTTTTTAGAAAAATCTATCCTCTTAAAGAGGGGGAGTATCGGATATTTACTCAAGCTAGGTGGTAAATTTATCTTATTTTAGACAAGCTTTGGCTTATAATCTCTTGCTAATGTTAATATGCCAAATTTTTTAGTCGTACCTACTTTACCTATTTTAATATAGGGACAGTTTTAAGTTTTAACAAATTGTAAATTGATCTTTATTTGGGAATAGGCGAGTAAGATACGTCTCAATCACTTTAATGTTTTTTATATATGCGAAATACAACTCTAGTTCTTAGCTTATCTTTACTAGGACTTTTTTCAGCTACAGCTCTAGCTAATACCAATCCTACCTCTAATTCTTCTAGTGTTGCTAATAGCTCTACTGCTTCTCGTAGCGCAAGTAGCTCTAGCGCAACTCTCCAAACGATTACCGTAAACGCTGTTTCTCGTTCGACTACCACAGAAAACAGCCAATCATTTACTTCTTCTGCTTTTAGTACAACAACCGGTTTAAACTTACTGCAGAACGAAACCCCACAATCTGTGTCACTTGTTACTAATGAGTACACTAAACGTCGTGGGATTTACGATATTGTTAAAGCTGTTAATTCAACTACAGGGATAACCGTAATTAAAGACGGAACTAACTTCCGCTTTATGTCACGTGGTTTCTATATTGACCAAATTCAAGAAGATGGTCTTTCTTCAACTGTTCCAGGTTCTGCTTCTAATCCTTACCTAAGTGCAAGTAGCTTTACTGATATGTCAATTTATGACCATATCGAAGTAGTACGTGGTGCTACAGGTTTAACCCAAGTAAACTCAGAACCGTCAGGTACAGTTAATGCTGTGTATAAAAAACCATCTCCTATTGCGCGTACCAATCTTAACTTAAGCGTTGATCGTTTTGGCGCAACTCGTCTAACTTTAGATAGTCAGGGGAAACTAAATGAAGATGGTAGTTTAACAGGACGTGTAGTTGCTACCTTTGCTCGTAATAAAGACTTTACTGATGCCAAAGCTGGTTATTTAGGTATGCTTTACGGTGTTATCCGCTGGGAAATGACTGACAAGGATACCCTAACCGCGGGGTTAATCCTGCAAAATAATACCAGCACGCCAAATCCGTATGGTTTACCTTACATGAGTGCTGACGGTTATGAACTAAATCTTACTCGTAGTACTTACCTAGGCGCTAACTGGAACCGCAATATTAACCGTAAGGCTAAACTATTTGTTGAACACGAGCACTTACTTAGCCAACAGTGGAAACTAAACACCACCCTAGCATACACTCGTAAACTTAGCACTTTAAAAATGGCTGCTGTTGCTAATACGAGCACAAGTTATGCAGGAGTACCAAGCACAGGTCTCATGTCGTTAAACAACAAACTACGTTACGATAACCGTGCCTACGAAGTTAATTTCAAAACCGGCATTAGTGGCAAATTTGAACTCTTTAACCGTAGCCACCAAGTTTTTGCTAACTATGTCTATAACTACGAAACGATAAAAACAGAGTTCTTCCGTGTGCGTGATAGCTCAAGTTACAATATCTATAGCTTTGACCGTGCAAGCATTAGTCAACCAGATTGGACACAAGTGTCTGATTACATGGAGTACCAAACTCGTTATAAAACGAGCTCATTACAGTTTGGTGGACGTTTTGAACTAATGCGCAAGTTACACTTACTTGCGGGGTTAAATTACTCTTACTACCAAACTACTAGTTATACTGATTATATTTGGTGGAATGGTAGCGCAGACAGTGATCCAAGTGCGTATAGCAAGCGTTCTTACCATTCAACTACTCCATTAATTGGTTTAAGTTACAATATCAATGCTAACCACACGATTTACGCAAGTTATGCTCGTATCTTTAAACCACAATCTGGCTATGATATCAATAACGCACCAGTCGCTCCTCGTCGTGGCACTAACTACGAAGTTGGTCTTAAGTCTCACTGGACAGGCTTAAATGTTAACCTTGCTTTCTTCCACATTATGGATCGTAATCGTGCAATTAGCACAGGTCTAACTAACAGCGCTGGTAATATCTATTCTCAAACTGTAGGTAAAGTACGTAGTCACGGGGTGGATTTTGAAATATCTGGTGCTTTAACTAAGCGTTGGAATCTATTCCTTGGTTATACTTTCAACACCAGTAAGTACCTCAATACTGAAAGCTCACGCTACACTGTTGGTATGAACTATAGCAAAGTAACACCAAAACACTTACTACGTGTTTATACTAACTACCAAATCCATCCACAATGGATAATTGGCGCAGGCTTTAACTACCAATCTGCTACAGAAAGCTTATACCAAGACATACGTCAAGGTGGCTTTACCGTATGGCATGCCGATGTCGCTTACCAAGCTACAGAAAAGCTTAGCCTTTCTTTAAACCTTAACAATATCTTTGATAAAAAGTATTGGATCAATAACCGCGTACGTGTCTATGGTGCCAATAACTTCTATGGTGAACCAAGAAATGTTCAACTAAACCTCAACTATACTTTCTAGGTTTACTTGCAGAATGCAAGCGCTCTCTGTTGCTCTCTTAGTAACCTAAGCAACAGAGAGCTTCTTTCTCATTTGCCTTACAGGTATGCCACTGGTATGCCTCACAGGTATCACTCTTTCCCAATTATCTCAAGCGTGTATTTCGTTCTTCCTTTTACAAATGCTAGAGCCTGAATTCCGCAAATGATA
>NZ_NRHC01000124.1 GCF_003585885.1 Psittacicella hinzii
CTAGCTTTCTAGCTTTCTAGACTACTAATTTTAACAAGATAAAATAAAAATGTGTAGTTATCGCTAACTACACACTGCTAAACTTCTAAGAACAATATTCGACAATTAAAAAACTTAGAGAATATCTAATTCTTCTCATGCCTTATTATTCTCTTATATTTTACCAAAAAATCCAGCTAACTATAAAAAATTCCGTAAAAATTAACTTGATACTAAAAACTGCATATTTTTCACTAGTCTGATTTTTCATAAAAATTGCAATTTAACTTTACCTATAAATCAGGTAAAAATATAGATATAACCGAACAGTTTAGTTAAATTTTGTTGAAGTTAAAATCTTCTAAATCTGTTATTTATCTCTAATTATTCGTTTATCGTAAAGAATAATAACCTTTAACTTTGTGCGGTTATTACCCTTTTCTCGACAATTACAGTGAGTTATACCTATAGCTTTAACTCGAGCTGTACCTAGAACTGTACCTAGAACTATAATTCAATCAGTATCTCCTCTAGCTGCACCCCAATCTGTACTTTTAGCTTCTCCTCAAAAGCTAGACAAACAAAAAACTCTCCTAAGACATGTCTTAGGAGAGTAAACTAGTTCATTTTTATGCGTTATGTAAATTATACGTGTGTATACACTTATTATTTTTTCATAACCAAAGACTTAAAACTTATTTGGATTTAAATCCTCATACGCAAAAGCGTAGCCTTCTTTCAGGGCTTTTATCGTACGACGAATTTCACCATCTGATAAGCCTTTTTCTTTGAGATCAATTATAGCACACTCAACTAGATATCTACAGCGAGCGTAATACTTTCTTCTCTCAAGTTCATCGACAATTTCTTTACGTTCAGCACTTAAGAAAGGATAAACAGAGTTACTATTAATAACTTTGCGCGATTCTTCTAAAGTGTAGTCAGAGTAGTTGTTTTTTGAACGACGAGAGAGTAAAGAATAGTGTTCGGTTACTAGACAACGATAACGTAAATGTCCGTTCTCTTTAACGACAATTGGCGTACCAATTTGGTACTTCAATTGACGAGTTAATACTAAGCCATTTTCATTTGGGATATGAGCGGTAAAGTTAATTACTAGTTGAGAGCCATGTTTAGCACAAACTAATAAATCTCCGTAGTTCTCATAAAAGTTATCACTGTCGAGATCTATTTCCACAATGGGAAAATGTGAGCGATCTATTGCTTCGTTATGCTTTTTGATTAAACGTTCGTTTTCACGAATACGTTTATTCATTAGCTTAGGTTTACGATTATAGTTTCTTACCTTACTCAAGTTATTGTCATTAAGTTCTTGAACTGATAAGGTTTTTACATCTGAAGTCATAGGTATTTGCAATCAAAAATAGGCAAATTTTAAAATTACCCGAATACTTTGGACTTTTTAGCGCAAGTTTGCGCAAAAAAGGAAAAGTATTGGGATTGCCAAAAATCTCATGGGCAAGTAAGTGACTAGTTGGTTAGTTTGTCAATTTTACAATTTACTCATTTTGCCAATTGTACAAATTTGTACAATTTACCTTTGTATTACCATTGTAAAAATTGACAGTTTTTTAAATCTTGACTAGATTCATTTTTCTGCCGGAGATTTTGCTTTGCTATTTTATAGTATCTGAGGTTATTTTGCTAGCTGTTATAATCTTTTTTGGTCTTAGCTGTGGGTTACTGGATAAAATTTAGTTGGATTCATTTGTGGAAAGTTGTTTGAGTTGATTTACTTAGTTGAGCTAGTTTTAAGTAGTTTAGCTAATTAGGTTTAAGTAGTTTAGCTAATTACTTTTTGGTAGTTTAGCTAATCAGGTTTAACTAGTTTAACTAATTGGTTTTAACTAGCTTAATCTAATTAGATATAACTAGACTTGTTGCTACAAAGTATGTTACTTTGTAAGTTTATCTTACTTAACAACTTTCTTAGTGGTTATGTAAATTATTCTAGCAAAGGCGAAGATAAAGCGCTGTAGTTTTTTCCCACTCTACATAGCACACTGTGAACTCATTTAATTATGTCTCATTATTTGCCTGTTCAGGCTCATTCTGTAACTTTCTCCGTCTTTGCTAGATCAATCAAGCTTCTATCTAACTTCAATCTAGTATCATTCAATCCTCAATATAACCTCAATCTATCTTCAATATGTCTTCTAGCTAGGTTATACCTAGCTTCCAAGTAAGCTTCTAACCAACCTAGGATTGTTAACTTTTATTCAATAGTGTTTTCTGTTTTCCTAGCTTGTTTATCCCCATACAATTCAATATAATACTTCTTTAAGTAAGTAATCACGAGAAAGAAAATATACTTCTACTCTTGTATTCTCTTGATTACAATTTTTGACAATAAGAACAACATCAGAGAAATAAACACAAACATGCATCTACTATTTGTAATTTTTAAATACCTGCTACTGTTAATTGTAGCTTTGAGCTTGAGCGTATTCTTGTTTTTAAAATTAGCTCCAGTATTTGGTGGTAAACAAGATCAAGCAACGCAAGCATTAATGGCGCAAGCGCCTAACTATGACGCTGAAAGTCAAACTTTTAAAAATACGCACGAAGTTGCTGTAAGTACTATTCCAGAGGGAGAAGAACTAGAGCCAACTTGGAAACTCCTTCTCAACTTTGTCGCTGAAAGTACTTTTAAAGAAAACCCTCGTAAACCAAAAACTCCACTGCCAAGTGTTAAAGCAGATGTTGCTAACCTCAACAATGGTGAGTTCATTTGGTTAGGACATTCAACTATTGTCGGTAAACTCAACGATCAGGTAATTATGACTGATCCGGTATTTTACTCAACCTCTCCTGTGTCATTTATTGGTAAACCTTTCTTAATGCAACACTTACCACAAACAAGTGACATACCTGCGGTTGATGTTGTAGTTCTATCTCACGATCACTATGATCACTTAGATTACAAAGCTATCAAGGAATTAAAAGATCGCGTTGCTCACTTTGTAACGCCTCTAGGCGTTAAAGCGCACTTAGTGCGCTGGGGAGTAGATCCAAGTAAAGTTACTGAACTTTACTGGTGGCAATCTACCGAGATTAACGGTATTACCTATACCTTAACGCCAAACCAACATTTTACCGGTCGTAGCTTTAACGATTCAAATCGTACTCTATGGGGCTCTTGGGTATTACAAACTCCAACCAACTTTAAAGTATTTTTCTCAGGAGATGGTGGTTACAACGATCACTTCAAACAAATTGGTGACAAGTTTGGTGGATTTGATATAGCGTTTATTGAAAATGGACAGTACAATGAAAGATGGGCAAACATCCATATGTTCCCAGAACAGTCATTACAAGCTGCCAAAGATTTACAAGCGCAAAGAGTAGTACCTATCCACTGGGGGAAATATGATCTTTCTCGTCATAACTGGGATACTCCAATTCAAATCTATTTAGCTAACAAAGATCGTATCTATCCAGAATTAATCGTTGGTACTCCGGTTATTGGTACAACTTTTGCTTACGATAACCTACCACAAGAACACTGGTGGGAAAATGTAAAATAATCTTTACCTAGTGGGGTTAAGTTTACAAAGTAGAGTTAATGTTAGAACTACTTGTTCGAACTACCACCACAAGGTAATGTAAGGGTTACTTGTTCAAACTACCATAAGATAATACAAGAGCTACTTGTTATAACAAACATAAAATCATGTAAGGGCTACTCTTTAAAGAGTAGCCCTTACACATTAGGAATTTAACAAGAAGGTAAAGAAAATTTTCTTAATTTTCTAAAAAACTATTTCTTTTTATAATAAATATGTGTATAATTTGCATTAACAAAATGTTTTATAAAAGAGCACTTTGTAGTGAATTAAAATCTCACAAAAATAAATTATTATCAAACATAGGAAGGTCAAGAGTATAACTCTTGACCTTTTTTTTAATTCTACTTATTTTAAGTCTAACTCTAATTTTACTTCTTCGCTAAGTCAGTTACATAAGCAAAGAAAGCATCACGATCAACATGATGAACTAGATTTACTGGACGACCTTGTTCACTAAGAACAGTTCTACCAGCTGAAGGTCCATCTGTAATCACATCACTATATACTAGACGAGATTGTGCTAACTCAGGCTTGCTTAAATAGCAAGTAGTTAGAACGTCCCATAAAAAGTAAGTTGAGTTAGTTACAAAGTGAGTTAAAGGAGGCACACAAGCATATGAGTTCCCTAAAAAGTCCACTCCTTCGTAACGTCTTTGTGCTGCCCAAGCATCACGTACTTCTGGCGTTAAAGGTACTAAGTTAGTACTTTCTAAGGCTACTAAATGGATTTTGATTGAGCTTTGCCATACACGTTTAACTGCATACGGATCCCAATAAGCATTCCACTCTGCAGTGCCATCGTGTTCAGGCTCTTCAACGTTACCTCTTTCTAAGAAAGTACCACCCATCCAGTAAAGCTGTTTGATCTTACTTTCAATACTTGCATCTACATCTAAAGCACGAGCTAAATCAGTTAAAGGACCAGTAAAGAGTAAATCAATTGGTTCTTCTGCATTACGTAAGATCTCAACTAATTCTAAGTGAGCTTTACGTGGTGCTTCTTGAACTACTACTGGTTTTATCTCATTTAGCAGAGTTAAAGCGTCCATAGTAAAAGCTTGTAAACGCCATTCTTTGGGAAATTGATGCACAGGACGAGAGTCAGACCAAGCTACTTGAAGTTCTGCTTTATCTCGAGCAGATCCCCAGCGATTAATAATTTTACGACTTGCTGAAACCGCAGGTTCAATATAACAATCAGCGTCAACTACGCCAACGCCAACTAATTCAACCTGATCCATTTTAAGTAAGAGGAATAAAGAGATTAAATCATCTACTCCACCATCATGATTAAAATATACTTTACGAACCATATTGCAGTTTCCTATTTTGCCTATTGTTTAAAGGGATAGTGCGAATATTACCTTTAATAAACAGAGACTTCTATTATAAAGTAATTATGAGGTAAAAGTTGGTTTATTAATTCTTGCTTGGATGATAATTTGCAGAAGTAGATGCTAATAGGCTAGCAAGCTACTAGACTAGCAAGCTACTAGACTAGCAAGCTACTAGACTAGTGGGCTACTGGACTACTAGCTTGAAGTATTTAGGATTGCTATACAGGCAGGTATCTTGAAGTACTTAGTACTGGTGCACCTATTGGTTGGTATTTGAAGTAACTAAGTATTGGAGAGTTTATGTTGAGGTAAATTGAATAACCAAGCCTTAGTTAACCCCTCTATAAATGTGAAAAGAGGAAAGTAAAACAACTTTAAGTTATTTCACTTTCCTCTTTTAGCAATTGTAAGCTCTTTGCCAATTGTAGGCTATTTGGTAATTGTAGGATATTTGGTAATTTTAAGCTCAGGTTCTTCCGTACTGCTAGCTATTTAGCATAATGATAATTCAAGTCTTTGATGATTGTAGTTTACCTGCTAAACATGTAAATTGCGGTATTTTGATTACGGTAGTTTACTTGCTGGCAAGTAGATTACTCTCACTGCAATTTACTAAGAAGCTAAGATATCTTTGATTAGATTAGCTTTAAATTCACGAATGGTGTAAGTACCATGGTTGTTGTAAAAAGCGTCTTCAGCAATAATTTGTTCAAGTTCAGCTTTACTTGCTAAATCTGCAATTACTACTCCAGATGGGATATCAGTATCGGTGTAAGGACCTACCATAATAAACTTGCCTTCAGCAAAGTATTTGTTGTACCATGCACGATGAAGTGGTAGTAGCTCATTTAATTGTTCTGTAGTTAATGCTTTTGTATTGATTACAATATCTAAAAGTAACATATTTATTCGCCTCGTTGTTTTATTGTTGTTTGTGGTTACTGTAGTCTGTGATTACTGTAGCCTGTGATTTGTAGTTCGTTACTACTGTTATTTGTGATTTGTAGTTTGTGATTACTGTTGTTTGCTACTACAGTTCGTTAATATTGTAGTCAGTGACTACTGCTTGCTATTATAAGCCTCAACACTTTAAAGAACAATCGACCAATTAACAAAAGATCTTCAACTCAAAGTTAAAGATAACTTCCTTAGCTCCTAGCTCCCAACCTCCCCCCTGCGAAATTTGTTATAATGTATTCCTAAAAATCTTATTATTTTATCCCTCAACCTCTTTTATGATCCAAACAACATATTCTCACTTAGATAAAGTTAACATTTTGGCTATAGAATCATCTTGTGATGAAACTGGTGTGGCTATTTACAACGGAGCGAAGGGCTTAGTTGCTAACCAACTGTTTTCTCAAGTTGATCTACATGCGTTATATGGTGGGGTAGTTCCGGAACTAGCTTCACGTGACCACATTAAACGTGTTCAGCCATTAGTTGACGATGCCCTCAAAGAAGCAGGTTTAACTTTAGCAGATATTACTGCAATTGCATACACTTCAGGTCCAGGATTAATTGGAGCTCTTCTTGTTGGGGCAACCTATGCAAAAACTCTAGCTTGTGGTTTAAACATCCCAGCAATTGAAATTAACCACCTTGAAGGGCATTTACTTGCGCCTTTTCTTGAAGAAGACAAACCAGAGTTTCCTCTGTTAGCAGTGTTAATTTCAGGGGGACATAGTCAATTTGTCTATGCTTCTGATTACCACAATTATAAGATCCTTGGACAATCTGTTGATGATGCCGTAGGTGAAGCTTTTGATAAAACTGCAAAACTTTTAGGTTTACCTTACCCAGGTGGAAGATTACTTTCTGAACTTGCAGAAAAAGGTAATCCAGATTTTACCTTTGCCGCACCAATGATTAACCGTCCTGGGGTAGATTTAAGCTTCTCTGGTTTAAAAACAGCAGCTTTAAATAAAATTACTGAACTCCAAAACCAAAAAGGGGAGTTAAGTGAACAAGACAAAGCAGATGTTGCCAAAGCTTTTGAAAATACAGTTGTTCGTACTTTCTTAATTAAAATTAAACGCTGTTTAGAACAAGTACAAAACGACTATAATGTTAAATTAAAAAATATCCTGATGGTTGGAGGAGTGTCCGCTAACAAAACTTTACGTGCAGAACTCTCTCAAGAGTTTAACCAAAAAGGAGTTAAGTTCTTCTATGCTCGTCCTAGCTTCTGTGTTGACAACGGAGCTATGATTGCTATTGCTGGTTTTATGAAATACATTCGCCTCTTTGGGGCTGATAATGCTAATGGAGTAAAACCTAGTTATGCCCAAGGTCAAACTTTTAGTGTTAACAAAGTTAGATCACGTTGGTCTTTAGAAGACTTACACTAGTTTAGTTAGTTCACAGAACAAAGAGCAAAGAGCAAAGAACTTTGATTAATTCTGAAAAATAGAACTAGTTTAGAAGACTTTGAACTAGTTACTCAACTAGACAAAATTAACTTAAGCCAAAATATATCTCGCTATTTCGCTATAACTTTTAAATTTGAAAAAATATTTGAAATTTATACCACTTCTGTGAAAAAATGAGATAAAATATTTATAGTCTTGAGATATGTATAAAAACTTGTTAATAGATAGTAATTGAAAGACTATTTATTATAATATATTGATTTATGAGGTCACCATTATATGGTGACCTCATTATAATTATAAATACTTTAAAAATGTCATAAAAAATGTAAAAAATCCTTATTCTCCGGAGATTTAAGTAGTATAATATAATATAACTATTTATAACTTTATAACATTCCTTAAGTAAAACTAAAATATATGAATTGATATTTATGATTTTTAAAAATCCAGATGATATTAAATTAATAAATCGAAGAAACAAAATGGATGGTTTAGATTTACTTGACAAACTAAACGACCAAAGTATTCGTATTTGTTTCTTTGATCCTCAATACCGTGGGATATTGGACAAAATGGCTTATGGTAATGAAGGTGTTAAACGTGGTAAAGCTCGATCAGAACTCCCACAAATGTCTGAAGAGACTATAAGCAAATTCATCACCCAGATTGAGAGAGTGCTAGCGCCAAATGGTTACTTATTCTTATGGATTGATAAGTTCCATTTACTTGAAGGAGTTAAACAATGGTTAAATGATCTACCTAGTCTAGCTATTGTCGATATGATTACTTGGGATAAGTTACGTATTGGCATGGGGTATAGATCAAGAAGACGATCAGAATATCTTGTTGTTATCCAAAAATATCCAAGAAAAGCTAAATCCACTTGGACTATCCACAACATTCCTGATGTTTGGGCTGAAAAACTAGAGGGGAAACAAAGCGAGAGACATACTCACGCTAAACCTCTTGAGCTACAAAAGCAACTTATCCTTGCAACTACTACTGAAAACGATTTTGTATTAGATCCTTCAAGTGGTGGTTATTCGGTTCTTAATAGTTGTCAGTTAGCTAATCGTCAATTTATTGGTTGTGATATTATTTTTGGAGAAGAATATGAGAATTAGACAAGCTGCTGGTCGTGTTGATGGTAACTCGGCTTACATTCGTTTATTTGACAATCCACAATTAGGTGCGTTAATTTCTAAAGTTCAATCTACCGTGATCTCTAATGGTTCGGAACTTGAAAGATTAGTTCTTTCTCGTTGTAATGTTATTCAAGATCTAGATATATTCATTGATAACGTTGCTCAAAATCAACAAGAACGTGGTATTTACGTTTGTCATAAACGAACATTAAGAAAATCTAGCTATATTGAAAAAGTTAAAGGTATTGAACCTGATATCTTAATCTTTATCGTTGAAAATAGATACTCTTGTAAAGTCGTAGAACTTAAAGATGGTGATAGCTTTGACACTAAAAAAGCTAAGGCAGAGAAAAATAATCTCGAAACCTTTGTATTGAAGTTTGGTTCAATAATCCCATTTGTGACAGAGTACTATGTGTGTTGCTTTAACCAAGAAGATAAAAATCTAATCTATCAAGGATTTAAAGGTGAAATCACCTACGAGCATATCTTAACTGGTAAAGAGCTATGCGAAATATTAAAAATTGATTATGATGAAATAATCAAAATTCGTAAAGAAGATGCTGTTGATAATCTTAACTACTTTGCTGAAGAATTAACAAAAATTCCGGAATTAGTAGAGTTAATCAAAAAGCATTTATAATTCTATCTATGCAATTTTTTATTAGAGGCTGATCTTTTGAAGCTATTGCTATTGCAGAGCTTATTAGATACCTTAGTCTCTTTTGTTTAGATATTACTTACTGATTAGTAAAAGATGATCATCTAAAGTTCAAGATTTTAGTGTTTACACTAATGAGATTGTGATATTCTTTAGAAGTTTTACGCTATTTACTAAACCGGTAATACTAACTTAAGCCAAACAAATATATCTCATCATTTCTCCCTATCTTTTAATTTCATAAAATTCTTTGAAATTTATACCACTTCTGTGAAAAAATGAGATAAAATATTTATAGTCTTAAGATATTTATAGTCTTGAGATATTTATTAATACTTGTTATAGCAAATAAAGACTATTTACTAGAATTTATTTGAGTGATTATTGATGAGGCCACCATATTATATGGTGGCCTTTTGTCATTTAAATTTTTTCTAACCGACTATTTTCTTCCAGATGATAAACATCTTGGAAGACATTACTACCTTAAGCCCCACCTTTTTAAAACTACCCTCTTATTAAAATTTACTTCTTCTTAGCAAGATCCCCACCTAAGAATAAATTCAAAAGATAGAAATACTCTCAACAAAAATAGAGCTTCTGCTTTAAAAAGCAGAAGACCTAAGATTGTTTAAATGTTAGCACCAACATGCTTTTAGAAAAATATTTAGAAACCCACAACTTAAACTTAAAGCAGTTCCATAAACATAGTGGCTTTTCTCAAGCTACGCTAAAAAACATAAATCAAAGGAATTTAGCCAAATGGAATTTTGCAGTATTTAAAGCACTAGCTGAAGTTACAGGTAAAGATACAAACT
Source organism: Psittacicella hinzii (assembly GCF_003585885.1). Taxonomy (GTDB): domain Bacteria; phylum Pseudomonadota; class Gammaproteobacteria; order Enterobacterales; family Psittacicellaceae; genus Psittacicella. The sequence continues at coordinate 9,906 of NZ_NRHC01000124.1, forward strand.
TAGTTGTACAAGATTTAGAGAAATTACAATCAACACTTGAAAACAACACTGGTACCGAACGAGAAAAGCGCTTTAGCCTAGAGAATAGACGTTATATCGGGAATAAAAACAAACTACTCGATTGGATTTTCTCTTTACTTAAAGAGCACACTCAAGGTGATAGTTTTATCGATATCTTTGCAGGAACTGGAGTAGTATCACAACGAGCGTTAAAACATTATTCTCATGTAATCCTCAACGATTTTCTCTATTCAAATCAAGTTATTTACCAAGCATTTTTTGGTAGTGAAGCTTACGATCAAGATAAACTTGCGCGCTATGTAACAAAGTTTCAACAGCTTCAAACTAATACTTTAGATGATGATTACTTTGTCACTAATTACGGCGATAAATTTTTTAGTGAAAAGGATGCACGAGTAATTGGTGAAATACGTACACAAATAGAACAGGCATTAGATTTAACGGTACGTGAGAAAAACATCTTATTGGCTTCTTTAATTTATTCGGCAGATCGTATAGCAAATACGGTGGGACACTATGATGCATACCGTAAATTAGCCCACGTTCCGGATAAGTTTGAATTTATTCTGATTAATCCTTTAACTATCTCTGACCAACAGCAAGTAGAAATCTATCGCCAAGACGCTAATATTTTAGCTTCACAAGTTTCAGCAGATATAGCTTTTGTAGATCCCCCTTACAACTCTCGTCAATACTCTCGCTTTTACCATGTGTTAGAAGTATTAACTAAGTGGGAAAAACCTCAACTCTCTGGGGTTGCCATGAAACCACCTGCTGAAAACATAAGTAGCTATTGCAAAACTAGTGCACCTCAAGTTTTTGCAGATCTCGTAGAAAAACTCCAAGTGAAATATATAGTTGTAACTTACAACAATACTTACACTTCTAAAAGCAAAAGCTCTCAAAACAAAATTACCCATGAGCAAATTTTGGCAGCTTTAGAAAAAGTTGGCAATACTCAAGTATTCTCACAACCTTTTGCTTACTTTAATACTGGTAAAACAGAGCTTACTGACCACAAAGAGTTTGTCTTTATTACCAAAGTTAATCAAGATCGAAAGCAACAGAGCAACAAAGCAACAGAGTAAATAAGAAAGCTAGTTAGAGCAACAGAATAACTGAAAAAGTTATTTCATACCCTCCTATATTCTCTATTTTTACCGTTAATTCCCCCCAACCTTTTACTGTTAGCCTATGAAAGGAAGAACGAAAAAGATTAAAGCTAAACCTGTAAGATCCCCTCTCTTTTATGTAGGGGATAAGTACAAGTTAATGCCTGAACTCCTAACTCTATTTCCTCCACAAATAAATACTTTTTATGATGTCTTTTGTGGTGGAGGAAGTGCTTCTCTGAATGTAACTGCACGTAAATTTATTCTCAACGACCTGAACGATAAGGTAATGAGTTTACATCGTCATTTACATGCCCAAGCTCCACAGATGTCAGAGTTTATTGCACATATGCATCAACTTATCAACTCTTACGGCTTGAGCTTATCAGAAATAGGTACTAATGAGCAGATCACAGCTTTAAAAAAAGAGTTTGTCAAAACTTATTTCTCTCGTTACAACCAAACTGCTTATTTAAAACTACGAGAAGATTACAATGCCCAAAAAGAGAATATGGATCTTCTTTATCTCCTACTGGTATATGGCTTTAACCACATGATTCGTTTTAATAAGCAAGGAGATTTTAATCTCCCTGTTGGGAATGTTGACTGGAATAAGAATGTCACTACGGCATTAAATCATTATGCAAATTGGGCTGTAAACAACGATATAGTTTTCTCTCCAAGTTTGGATTTTGCTGAATTTATTCAACAACAAGAGTTTTCCTCTGGTGATTTTCTTTACTTTGATCCTCCTTATCTAATTACCTTTAGTGATTACAATAAACTCTGGAGCGAAGAAGATGAATTAAGACTCTACGCTTTACTCGATCAATTGGACGCTAATGGTATTAAATGGGGACTTTCAAATATGCTAGCCCATAAACAAAAAGAAAATAAGTTCTTAGCTTCTTGGGCACAAAAATATAAAACTTTTAGAATCAAAAGCAATTACATTTCTCGTTTTGATAATACAATCAAGCAAGACAGTATTGAAATCTATGTAACCAATTGTTAAAGATGTTTATTAAAGATACTTAGAAGCGGAGAATGTAAAAAATAACCCAGAGTACTTAAATGTACTTAAATATACAAGGATTCAATTATGGAAGAAAAATATGTTTTCAATGATATAGATACTCTCGTTACCTATCTACACTCTTTACAAAGCAATATGTCTGCTCTTCAATTACAAAAGAGCTTATATTTTCTCTATGCTCTCTATGTAGGAATGTACTACAACAGTACGCAAATAGCTGAATTAGGCGGTGAGTTTTACCCTGATGAGTTATTTAAAGCTGATTTTGAAGCATGGATGTATGGTCCAGTTATAAAAGAAGTTCTCTTTAAATTCCAAAGTAATCCTAACTTTTATCAAGATAACCTTGAATCTCCAGAGTACAAAACCTTTATTTCGGAGTTAACCCAAAAAACATACGGTAAGCATGTTCTCAAGTTTGTCAAAGATGTATTCAAAGATATTGTTGCCAAAAGTGACTTCATGCTAGTTGAGCGTAGTAAAAAAGATCCTGCATGGCAAAAAGCATTTAAAGCTGAAGATAAAACTATGTCTAATGAACTTATTATCAAGCAGTATCTAAAAATCTTTAGAAAGAGCTAAACTCTGCCTCAACTAATTTAACCAAAAAAGCAAAGGAGGCACCAATGCCTCTAAAATCTTTCTTGATTTTTAGACACACCTTCCCCGTACTCCATTTGAAAAAATTTGAGCACTAGGACAATAGCTTCCAAAATTTTTGCGTACACTTTCCCTACTCATTCCTGTTAAAGGTTTGAGCTGGTTCTAAAGTCTTCTTAGTTTTTTGGCAATAGTTACCCATCACCTTAAGTACAACTTAAGGCTTGGTTTCCTAAAGCCACCTTTGACTTTACTTGTAAGTTTGAGCTAGGTTGACAGTTCTCCTAAAATCAGATGTCTCTTAAATTTTGGACACAACTTCCCTATTCTCATTCCTCACAAATTTCTAAGGTTTGAGCAAAAACTTTGTAGCTTTTAATGAAGATCAATGTAATGAAACCACTAGTTGTGATCTTTCCAACTAGAGATTTAGTTCGAATACAAAATAATTTATATTTCTAACTTCTCTTACTTTAAGTTTTAAGTTGATACACTTACTTTAAGTTTAGTTAGATACAATCCAACTTTCGACTAAACTTGTCTTTAAGTTGAATTAGATGTAGTACAACCTCAGACTAAACTAGTATTTAGTTTAGGTTGAATTAAATGCGGTACAATCTCTGACTAAACTACATTTAGTCGAGTTATACACAGTAAAAACTTCTAGCTTTAAGAAGCTAGATGCTTAGTTGTTTTGAAGAATTTAATAAACGATTTACGTTTACTTACATTTACGTGTTTAAGTATACGTTTGTAGACGTTTACGTACTTTTACAGACGTTTACATGTGTTTG
>NZ_NRHC01000125.1 GCF_003585885.1 Psittacicella hinzii
ACTCAACAATTTTATTACGATCAACAATAGATAAATCAGAAAATTTCATAACGAGCAATACCTCCAAATGTTAGTTTTTCGTTTTGTCTAACATTTGGGGTACAGCTCAGTGCCATTAATATTAATTTTATTATGATGCTACCTAACTGTTTTATAAGGATCTCTTATAGTTAATATAAGGGATCCTTATTTTTTAGTTTTACATGACTTTGAGTGAGGGGGATAGAAATCTTAGAAAACTTAGAAAGCTTCGAAAATTTCTAGATTAGTTATCCATTCCCTCTATAATTAGTTAGATACTAGTTATTTGCAAAAATTTAATGAGTATATGTAACTTATAGATTTTTTAACCACTCTATTTTTAGGGGGTGGATTTACTTTGTTTTTTAAGTAAAATCGTTGTATAATATAAGTGTCACTTGATGTAATAATGTATATTTATTACTAAATATCTCATAAATAATTTATTTTTAAACTAGGAAAGTGTCATTATCATAAATTTGATAATGATATTACCTAATTGTTTAAGGATCCCTATAATACTAGGGATCCTTCTTTTTATTAGTTTTACATTACTTTAAGATTGGGGGGATAGAAAGCTTAGAACACTTAGAAAGCTTCGAAAATTTCTAGAGTACTTACTCACCCTCTCGATATTTGTTAGAGATTAGTTATTTGCAAAAATTTAATGAGTATATGCAATTTATAGATTTTTAACCCCTCTTTTTTAGGGGGGATATTTACTTTGATTTTTAAGTTAAATGATTGTATAATTACCATGTAAACTTTTACTTAAAAATTTGATTTGCAAGATTTTATTTCATATTTAAAACTATATATTTTTTACTAAACTAGGTAGTGTCATTATCATTAATTTGATAGTGACATTGCCTAATTTTTTAAGGATCCCTGTAATTAGGAATCCTTATTTTTTACCTAAATTTTTCCTTCAGCTAACTGATCAATTATTTTTTTGAAGACCATAGCCTATGTTTATTTTTCTTATAGGACAAGTAAGAGATTTAAAATTTCAATTACTTTCTTCAATAAAACGGAGAATGCGGAGAATGTAAAAAGGAAAAAAAGGAAGATTTTTAAATAAGATAGTTGTATAATGCAAGGGTAGCACATTGAGTGATAATGTAATGTTATTACTCGATTCATCATATAATATTTGTTTTAAAAACTAGGAAAGTGTCATTACTATTAATTTTATTATGATGCTACCTAACTATTTTATAAGGATCTCTTATAGTTAATATAAGGGATCCTTATTTTTATTTTACAAAATTTATAAACTTGTTATTTGAACCTTACTTAAATCTTACTTTAACCTTATCTTAATAAAAATTTTTTCAGCTTGTTTTTACAATTAACCCCTCTATTTTAAGCTTATAAAATTCAATTAAGCTAGATAACATCTAGGAAAACGATAGTTTTACTCACTTGCAAAAAGATATTATTTTTCATAAATTTAAGGTTAAAATTATTCAGCATAAAAATGTATTGTGTTGTACAATATTATTGCAGTCAATGCAAAACAAAATATTCTATTCTTTAACCTTCAAGTTATTGGGAGACATCTTATGGGTAGCTTCAATAAACTACTAAACTACATCGATAAAAAGTTTTCAGAAGAAAAATTACTTAAAGTTCTTTGTACTGTTGTTATTATCAACATCTGCTTACTATCATTGAATTTAATTATGAAATTATTCATGTTATAGTAGCTTGTGCAAATTAACGCATGCACCTATGAGGTGACTTGCAAATATTTACTTTAAAAGTTAATATTTGCAAGTCACCTCAAGTCGTTTAATAAGAATTTGTTTAGCAAGAAGTCGTTTTACAAGAAGTGGTTTTACATTCTCCGAATGCTTACTCTAACTTGTTCTTGACTTGTTCTTAACTTGTTCTCGACCTCACAAGCTTTGCGATATTTAAGCAAAAAAGAAAAAACTACAGTATAATATGGGGCAATAATCGCACTATTCACTTGATCTGGATATAGACATGACACTAAAACAATTTACTCCTGAAAACTTCCATATTTGGTTCAATCACGACGAAATTAAAAAACGTAACGCAGAGTTAGGTGAAGAAATCTCACGTTTTTATAATGAAAACTACCCAGGTGAAGAAGTTCTTTGTGTAGGTTTATTACGTGGTGCAGTATACTTTTTAGTGGATTTAACTCGTGAAATGACTGTTCCTTTAACAATCGATTTCATGACAGTTTCATCTTACGGTGATGGTACAGAGTCTACTTTAAACGTTAAAATCTTAAAAGATTTAGATACTGATATTTCAGGTAAACATGTGTTAATTATCGAAGATATTATCGATACAGGTCACACTTTAAATAAAGTACGTAAATTACTTTTAGACCGTAATCCAAAATCTCTTCACATCGTAACATGTGCAGACAAACCAGCTCGTCGTTTAGTTGATGTTCCAGTTGATTGGGTAGGTTTTGAAGTTGAAAACCGCTTCACAGTTGGTTACGGCTTTGAAATCGCACAAAAATATCGTAATGTAACTGCAATTGGTTACATTGAAGAGAAAAAATAAGTTAACAGCAAATTGCTTGTCTTTTAATTTATTTTTTTAGTAAGTTTTTAAATTATTGTTACTAGATCTTGAATAGTACAATGCACAGAATTTAGGTTGCTTTGTCACGTGCAAAGCAACTTTTTTTATGAAGATCTTTTATGTCATTAGTTAGATTAACCGATGCAAATTTATCTTTTGGTTCTCATGTTATCTTAGATAACATTAACTTAAGTATCGAGAACCATGAACGAGTATGTATAGTTGGACGTAATGGTTCGGGGAAATCAACTTTACTTAAAGTAATTTTAGGGAGTGAGGACTTAGATTCAGGTTCACGTATTTTGGAAACCAATGTACGTATTGCTTATTTACGTCAAGATCCCCCAGAACGTCTAGATATTACAACTTATGAGTATGTCGCTTCGGGAGCTGCACATGCACAAGCAGTACTTGAACAACATCAACAAGCTCTATTGGCTTATAGCCAAACCCCAACGGCAGAGTTAGAGCGTTTAATTTCACAACTTGAAGAAGAAATTAACACCGGTGACTACTGGAGTTTAGATAAACGTATTGCTGCCGTACTAACCCAACTTGGAATTCCTGCTGAACGTAAACTTCAAGAGTTCTCGGGTGGTTGGTTAAGACGCGTAGAGCTAGCTAAAGCTTTTGTAAGTAACCCAAATGTTTTACTGCTCGATGAGCCAACGAACCATTTAGATATTAGCTCGATTCAATGGTTAGAAAACAGTTTACAAAGTTTTCCTGGAGCAATTGTCTTTATCTCGCACGACCGTGCATTTGTGGATCACATGGCAACGCGTATTGTTGAACTGGATCGTGGACATGTGTATGATCATCCAGGTAGTTTTAGTGGCTATCTTGATGGACGTAATAAACGTCTAGAAGATGAGAAAAAGCAAGTAGCGCTTTTTGAAAAGAACTTAGCTGAAGAAGAAAAGTGGATTCGTAAAGGTATCGAGGCTCGTCGTACCCGTAACGAAGGACGTGTACGTGCGTTAAAAGCAATGCGTGTCGAAGCGCAGAATATGCGTAAGCTAAGTGATTTTGGTTCAATTAACGTGCAAACTACTCGTTCTGGTAAACTTGTTTTTGAAATTACCGAGCTTGGACTAGAGTTAGGTGGACGAACAATCTTTACTGATTTTACTAATCGTGTCTCTGCAAAAAGTCGTATTGCGATTGTTGGAGATAATGGTTGTGGGAAATCATCGCTTATTAAGGTGTTACTCCACGAATTAGAACCAACTCATGGTAGTGTACATATAGGAACAAACTTAGAAGTTGCCTACTTTGATCAACTACGTGCAGAGCTAGATCTAGACAAAACAGCAATCGATAACGTGTTTGACGGTAAAGTAGAAGCCTATGTTAACGGGCATGTTCGTCATGCCATTGGTTACTTAGGTGACTTTATGTTTACTGCTGAAAAAGCTCGTACTAAAGTATCAAGCTTATCTGGAGGTGAACGTAACCGTTTACTACTGGCAAAAATCTTAGCTAAACCGTCTAACTTGCTCGTACTTGATGAGCCAACTAATGATCTGGATATTGAAACCTTAGAACTGCTTGAAGAGCTAGTAAGTGAATACGACGGTACGATCTTAATCGTTTCACACGATCGTCAGTTTATCGACAATGTTGCAGTAGAAACTTGGTTTATTGACCAACAAAAGGTTTACCCATACGTTGGTGGTTATAGCGATAACGTAGTACTTCATCAGCAATTACTTGAAGCAGAGCAGGCTAAAGCTCTAGCTGCTCAAGCCAAAGCTGCAAGTAAAGTAGCAGGCAAAGCATCAAGTACCAACAACCAAGAACTAACAGGTCAAGGCAGTGTAGCTAACGCAAATGCTCATTTAACTCAACAAAATGGTGTAACCGCTAGTGGAGCAACCACCAGCAAAAGTTCTAACACTGCTACTAGTGCAAGCCAAGCAAGTGCAACAAGTCAAGCAACTGCAGGTAACGGACGAGTGCAAAACCGTACTGAACGTTTATCTTACAAAGAAAAACAAGACTTGTTAAACATTCCAAACCAGCTCGAAGAGCTTGAAGCGGAAATGGCGCAACTACTTGCTGAGATTGAAGAGTTAGGTAGTAATCCAAATGGCTATTTACAGCTAGAAGAAAAAACCAAACTTCTTAACGCTAAACAAGAGCTATCAGAAGAACTGCAAGAGCGTTGGTTAGAGTTAGAGGAAAAGCGTGAACGCTTAGGTGAAGTGCTGTAGATGATACTAACTAAAGGTTAAACGAATGGTTTTATCTTGGTTCAATTGTTTATAACCTCAAGGTTATAGGCTCAGTTTAAGAAGCTAGATTTGTTTTTACTAGACAGTGCTGGGAATAAACTTTTTACATAAGTTTAAGCTTAAGTATGTTATAATTAAAGAAATTCTAGTTTACTAAAAAATTAAATTGAGTAAAACTTAAAAACTAAGTAAAAACCAAAAAATTAACAAGTTATAACTATTAAAATATTAGTGAGTCGCTCTTAAAGGGTGAGGTTACCCCCAAATGGTTGACAGATTTAATACTTTCTGTAGACAAAAACTG
>NZ_NRHC01000126.1 GCF_003585885.1 Psittacicella hinzii
AAATTTCGGGAGAATAGGTTTTATGTTGTTAAAATAGTTACGCTTTAGCTTTCTTCGCTTTACTTGGAAGTTTTACTTCTTTGTAATCATCTATAGCAAAAACAGCTTGGATTCTTTCTAAAGCTAAATCTATTTCTAAATCACTTTTACTTGGAATAGACTTTCTTACAAAAGGTTTTAAATTAGTCTCTTCCACAAAAGTATTAACTAAGATTTCAATTTCCTTATCATCTAACTGCTCAAAATGCTGTTTAAAGAGAAGAGCTAAAAAGCTCTCTGCTCCACTTGCATCGGATTTAAATAAAGGTAAAAGTAAATCTTTGCCTAAAATATATGGTGCAATTAAGCTAGTAAATATTTTTTGGCAACCTTGCATTACTTCAGCCTTTTGCTCTCCATTAATTTGTTGCAAGTCAAAGTTATAAAAGAAAGCATTAGCTTGCTTCAGCATTAATTTCTTTAAGCATGAAACTGTATCAGGTAGCTCTCCAACCTCATCTAGCAATTTCTTGTAGCTCTTTTCAAAACTTTGAATTGCTTTTAAACGTACTAGGTAAGTTATTTGTACTTGTTTAACCTGAGGATTTTTTACCCCTACATACAGAGAAAAGATATCTTTAAAAGAGTTAAAGACTTTCTTACGATACTCACGTTTTAAAGAAAGTTTATCAGTAAAGTCTAAGTCTCTACGTGTATAAACTAAGGTATCTCCATTGAGTAAAGAGTAATCAATGGCGAGTTTTAAGAAAATACTACGCTCTTGACCAGAAACTGCTTGCTCTTCTAAAGCTTTAACCAGTTGTTGGTAAAGAAACTGCGAACTAACAGCAAAGTCTAGTTCTTGCTCTGCTTGACGCATTAAGGCTAAGTAATTCTGACAAAACTCATCACTTAGCTTTAAGTAAACATAGCTCGTAGCTTCTGTAATTTTGGTGAGATCCAACTCTACCGCTTGAGAGTAGCTTGGCATTTTATTTACATCTAAAGCGAGTAAATTATAAATACCTTTCTTACCTTTAACCGCTTGTTCTAAAGCACGTATCTCTTGGATATAGTCTTGATCCTTTTTATTTTCATTTAAACTAGATCTAAACTCTCCCCCATTTAGATACTCTTTAGCGATAAAGTCATTTAAACTTTCTCCCGCTGTTAACAGCTTAAATACATTACCATAAACATAGCCAGCCACTTGACTAGAGTCAGCAAGACCATAAGTAGTGTTCTTATCTAGCTCTTGACTATATTCAAATAATCTTTGGAATTTACTTATACGTCCATCAGGATCGTTACTTGCTCCTTGATAAACTGAAGTGAAAAAAGTTTGTAAGTCTTTAAAGCTAATCTCAATTACCTTATCTTTAGCTAGATCAGGCTCTGCTTCAACAACCGTAAGAGGATCTTGAGAGGCTAAAGCAAGTACTTTTTGATAAAACTCTAGTACCCCTTGGAAATTACCAAAGTCGAGAAGCTCTTGTTGGTTCTCTTGACCATAAACAGAATTAGCTTTTCCTTGAGAAGAATAAGCTTGTTCTTGCGAAGAATGGAGTTGTCCTTGCGAAGAAGTAGTCTTACTTTGTTCCCCTGCTTCTTGCTTATTAAGAGATTGAGACTCCGCTTGAGGAACTTGGGCAATAATTTGTTGTCTAGCTCCCTTTTTCTCTACCCAAGCATGATTGTAACTTGGAGCACTTGAGGCAAGAATTTTTTGCGCTAATTGCTCGTCAAAGTTTTGCGCTAGATTTAACTGCTCAATACCATAGTTTTCTCTAGCAAAACTCCCTAGAGATAAATCTTTAATAAAACTCGGATTTTGTGGATCAGAATAGAAGATCTTTAATAGAGCAGTTTTTAAGAGATCTAACTCTGGGTAATCAGCAAGTAATTGTTTTGGTAAAGCTAGTTTTGGACGAATAAACTCAAGAACATCAGAAACTATACTTGAAGCAAGTAAGTCTTGATCCTTAGAGTTCTTCCCAACATAAGTAAGTAACAGCTTTTGTTTAGTATTAGTTAGTAACTCTAAAAACGTATGTTGTGCTCTTTGATAGGCACTTGGGATATTAGTTTCTACCTGTAAAAAGTTTGCTATATCATACGGGTTTGCCGGCACCTTCTCAGGGAAGTTTCTCGCAGTTAAGCCCATACAAATTACATATTTAAAACTTGATCCCGCAATTTGTTTTAACGAAGCAAAATGTAAGCTATTAGTAAAGAGCTCAATATTATTTTGTTGCGTTTCACTGTAAAATAACAGATTGTGCCATACGGTTTTATCAACTACATACTGTTCAATTTCCACCTGATCAGCTTGATTAAACTTACGACTAATTTTTTGTTGCAGTTTAGCAAATTTAATGAGGATTTGTTGAAACTGCAGGTTGATCTCTTGGTCGTCTTTAAAGAATTGTAAACGTAAGTTGTTAAAGAAGTTTATCCAAGCTTTTACGCTATGCTTCTGATTAACAAACTGACAATAGTTAATGAGATCATGCAAAATACTATTGAACTTACTTAAGTTGGTATAATTTTGTCCAGTTTGTAAAGCAGCAAGATCTGTAGTGAGATATAAACTTAAATCATCACCATGACTAAAACTATTATTGATATTGGCACGAAAGAACACATGTTGCCAAGAGTTATAGTTAAATAACGGAATACGTTCGTCTTGTTTATTCTTGATCGATGACTTAGTAAATGCGTCATTTAATTGGCTATGTAAAGGTAAGATATGGTTATCTTTATGATCAAAGTTATAACCTACCTCATTGGTAACCTGATGACGATTAAAGAGTTGACGATAGAAACCAAAATCTTCACTATCTTCGATCTGATAAAATTGACGCACCTGCGCAAAACTTATCCATTGCTCAAAAGCTTGTAACTCAAGATAGTTGTTATTTAAATTTAAAATAAACTCAATAAAGGTAGTTAACTTTGGATCAAGGTTTGCTTCTTCAGCAATTTGCCAACGAAATTGGGTTACTAACTCCTCGATTAAGCCACGGTAGTCTTCAATATTTGGCGCAACAATTGCAAAGTCATCTAATGTTAAACTATCTCCATGTAAATCTAACTCACGCTGAATAAAGTTAATCACATATTCCAATTCACGTCTCTTAGAGTGAGTTTTTACTAGAGTAAAAGAATCATCTCCACGTAAGTGATATAATCTTACAGGTTGCTCTGAAGCACGTAAATCAGGGGTGGTTTCACTTTCAAATGGTGTGTATTCAAAAATAGATTTTTGAATTTGCTGTAATAAAGTTGGAGCTGGCTCTGTAGCATAAGCTTCTTGCATTGCCAGTAAAAGCTGATTAGCCTCAGCTGTCTGCAACTCTTGCACTAGAAGTTGATTAAAACTCTCCTCGTTATTTTCGGTAGTAACTTTTGCAGCTACTTGGGTATAGAGTTGAGAGTATAAACTCGTTAACTGCTGATAAAGCGCTGGCGAGTAAAAGCCATCTGCAGTTTTAGCTAAAGCTGGATCTATAAAAATACTATACTCGGCATAGTTATCTAAACTATTTAATGCTAAATGTTGCGGGTAATGTATTTGATCACTTAACTGCAGTTTTTGCTCTTCCAAAGTTTGATAGATACTATCATCTAAAGGAAAGGCATAAGTAATCTTTTTTAAACTATTACCTAGTAAGCTTAGCAAGTTAAAACTAGCTTCACTAGAAACATAACGATATGGTAGGTTAAAGTCACTTAAACTACGATAAAATTCATTACCATTCTCTTTACACTTTTGTAAGAAGTTACGACGAGATTGCGTATCAAACAATAAAGGCGTAGCTGCATTTAAAAAGTAGACTATGTCAAAGTTACAGAACTTAGCTGCTTTTTTAAGTAATAAAATCTCACGACTATGGAATACTTTTAAGTCAAGTAAGAAAAAGCGCTTACTTTCTTGCGTAAATGGTTTTACTAACTCAAACTCCCCCTCAATAATAAAAGTCAAAGCTTCCCAGCTGTTAAACTTGATTTTATTATCCTTAAAATAAGGATTACTAAGTAGTTGCATATTCTGCAGACAAACTTCACGCATAAACGCAATTTGCCCTGCAAGAATAACATTTTCTTGTTCTACCTCAGTAACATACTCAAGCATAAACTGCTTTAAGTCAAAGTCTGGCGCTAAAAAACGACTGTAAACATCGTGAAAGTTATTATCTAAGGTAACAATCGTTTGTAACAGCTTTTTAGCTATAAAATACAACGAGGTATTTAAATCAGTCTCTTGATTAAAAGCAATTTCTTCCTTTAACTGACTAATAACTTCACTAATAAAAACGTTCGTAATCGTCTGCGGATCTTGACGAATTTGCTGATTGAGTTCAGCTATAATTGCCCATAGCAAGATATCGTCTTTTGAACGCATATCTCTTTCATTAATATGGACAAAACTATATTTACCCGATATTAAATCCGCCGGTAAACGATGGGCTAAAGAGGGACTTGGAGCTAGTAACTTTATATAGCCCTGATTTAAGTTACTATAAAAATCATTAATAAGCTCACTAGTTAGCCCTCCCATGTTTATAAACTTAGGTTGAACTTGAACTCCCGCGAGTTCTTTTAACTTATGTTCAACTTGGAGTTTTTGTAATTGGTAAGTAGTAACAATGTAATCTCTTGATTTAAATTGCTTCACTAGACTTGGGAGGTTGTCTAGTTGTACCTTATCTGCTGGTTCATTTTTGATCATGTTTACCAACATATCTAGGCAAGGCTCTAAATCATTAAATTTTATGAGAGTGAACATAGAAGTAACAAGTTATAATAAACTAAAAAATTTTTAAGGATTTTATGCAAGAGCAAAAACATATAGTGGTGGCAATTACAGGAGCAACCGGCATTATCTATGCGCAAAGATTGCTTGAAGTTTGTCAACAACTTCCTGAAATTCACACCCATTTAATTATTAGTCCCGCAGGACAGTTAACCTTGAAACAAGAAAGCGAGATCAGCTTACAAGAGTTAAAAGGTCTAGCTGATCAAGTGCATAACTATCAAGACATAGGCAACAAGCTCTCATCTGGCTCTGTTAAAACCCATGGCATGGTCGTAGTTCCTTGTTCAATTAAAACTTTATCATCTATAGCTCATAGCTACGATGCAGATTTAATTACACGTTGTGCTGACGTCCACCTCAAAGAGCGTCGTCCTATAATTCTTTGTGTACGTGAAACCCCTCTACACTTAGGTCATTTACGTTTAATGACTCAAGTAGCTGAGTACGGCGCGCAAATCATGCCATTAGTTCCCGCATTCTATCATCAACCACAAACTATTGATGATATAGTTAATCAGTCAGTTGCTCGCCTCTGCGATCAACTAGGAATTGTTTACCCCACCAATATCTTTACTCCTTGGCAAGGTTTAAAACCTAACAAGGTATAAACAGATAGTAAAAAAGGCATAAACAAAAGGTATCAAAAAATAGGTAGATTATGCTTCTCCCTCGTCAATTAGTTCTTCGTCTTTATAAACAACAAAGTTTTTCTAATTTAGTCGCACAGCAACTTGCTGATTTAAGATCTATTTTATCACTAAACCCAGGTCAGGCTGCTTGGCTTGTCGAGAAAAAAGAGCAAATTCTTCAAGCTCTAACTGAAGAGCAACGAGAAAGCTTTGCTTTTGTTGATCCTACAGGAAAACTAATTGCAGGAAAAGCAACGCAAAGAGAAGTAGTTCTTCTTGAGGTAAGCAATGCCAAACGTATCCTTGGTTATAATTTTGCTGGGATAGTTTACCAATATAGCCCAGTCAACAGCCAAGCAGAACAAGAGAGCGGTAAAAGTATCCATGCCCATAATCTCCTCTACTGTTTAGCTACAGTTAAAGCTAGCGGAGTATTTTGTCTTTATTCACATAACAACTTTGCTCCCAACTCTTACCCAGCTTATGTTCTTGAAACAGCCAAGAACTTTGCTCGTTTAAGCCAACAACTAAATCCCAAACTAGAAAAAGAGTTTGCCTGCCAATATGGGCAATATCTTGACTTTACTTCAACTAGCGAACAAGAACTAGATCATCAAGAAAGTAATAAGACAAACAAAGTAACCATTGTAGAACAAACCTTAGTAAAAGATACCTTACTAAATAGCCAAGAAGTTAATACAAGACTGACTAACTTTTGGCAAGAACAAAAAAACCCTCAACTACTCCAAGAGCAAGCTCAAAAAGCTTATCAAGCTCAACTTGAGATTATTACTGCCCAAATTAAAGAGCACTTAACGCAATCTAACCAAGCTCTTGAGCTTAAGCAAAAGCAAGTATATGCTTTTCTCGGACAAAGAGGGGCTGGCAAAACCCATTTTAGCCTAGAGCTTGCTCAGCAATTTCCGGGGCAAGTGGCAATTACTGCCCTAGGTAAAAGAACAACTTATGGGGACTTACCTTACCTTGCTCCTGAAGTAGCTGTTGCTTATCATCAACCAGATGAGCTACAAAAAAGTAAGCAGAGAGATCAGCAAATAAGTCAGCTAATAAGTCAGCAAGCACAGAAAAAGCAACAAGAAGCATCCAATAATTTAGTAGAGGAAAACCCTCTGCAAATTCTCTTAGTTGACGAGGCGAGTGCTTTTTCGGCTAGTGTGTTACAAGAGCTATTACACAGCTCTTGGCAAGTTATAATTTTTGTTTCAACCATTGACGGCTACGAAAGTGGAGCAGGAGTAGGTCTGTGGCATCGTGTAATTGCTCGCAGTCCACGCCCAGTTAAAGTTTATCACTTTAATTGGAGTTTTAGAGCTTTAGAGCCGGATATCTTGAGTGCGTGGCAAGAGCAATTAAGTGGGACAACTAGTTTAGCAACTTTATTGCAAAGTAATCCAGAAGTTGAGATTATCCCAATCATTAGCAATTTTGCTAATTTACCTAAGCAACCTAAGCTACCTAAGCAAGATCATAACCTATTACCTGTGGCTAACAAGCTCAAGCAACAAGTTACTCAGCAAAGTAACCTCCAGCATCAAGGGAACCTTCAAGAACAAGATTACACTATTTGTAAGCTTGAGACTTTTGCTGCCAAACTCGAGTTCTTCCAACTTGCTTACTTAACCCACTACCGTCACCAAGTACAAGATTTTGCTTCCGCTTTTAGTAGTGAGCAAGAATTATATGGTCTTTACTTCCAAGATAAACTCATTGGTGGCATTCATCTAATTAAAGAAAATTACCCTGAAGAACTCGCAAAAGATATCCTTGCAGGTCGACGTTTACCACCTGGTAATCTCGGAGTACAAACTCTAATTCAGTATTTTGGGTTACAAGCTCAACTCAAGGAAAAGAAAATAACTCGTGTTAGTCGTATTTTCTTACTACCAACTTATCGTCATTTAGGGCTGGCGCAAAAACTACTTAGTAGTACGACCACAGAACAGCAACTCGTACTTACTATGTATAGCCAAGACCAAGAAATTGAAAGTTTCTGGCAAAGTGCAGGCTTTAGCAATTTATGCTATCTACCAAATCCGAATAAATCTACCGGAAAAGGCAATGTTCTTTCTGGTAAAGTTCAAGACGCTAGTTTAGATTCTTGGTACAAGGGAATTAGCCAACTTTATCAACTTTGTCATCATATAGGACAAGGAGAAAGCGAACAAACCACTTGGCAAACTTGGCAACAAAGCTATCCGGAACTAGCGCAATCTCTGCTTGATTTTTACCAACTTTGGCAAGAAGGTCATGATAATCTTGCTCCGGTTTATATTAAAGATTATCGTTTATTTTACGCACGTCTTTATGTGCAGAATTTTGTAAATAAAGAGAAAATATAGTAAAATAAAGTTTTGAATATATCTTTTTAGGCTATGCTCAACTTGGGCTTAGTTTCAAAAGTAAATAAGTTTTTAAATTAAAAATTCTAATGTTAAATAGTTTTATTAATCAAGGATATATAGTTGAGGCTAGTAATGTTTCTTTCTTACATCACCCTAGCCAATATCGAGATAAGCTTTTAGAATTAATCTCTAAAGCAAAAAAGCGAATTTTAATTAACTGTTTATATCTTGAGAATGATCAAAGCGGGCAAGAAATTCTTAATGCTTTAATTGCTGCCGTAAAAACTAATCCACAATTAAAAGTAGATATCTTTTTAGATTTACACCGTGCGCAACGTAGCCGTATGGGGGAAAGTCAAAAAGTATCTAATGCTCACTGGTATTTCCAAGAACTAGCTGACTTAAATCAAGAGCTTATGCAAAGTCAGCAACTAAGCCGAGAACCGATTAATATCTACGGCGTCCCTTGTAATGCCCGTGAACTTTTTGGTGTCTATCACATCAAAGGGTTAGTCTTTGATGATTTAATTCTTTACACTGGGGCTTCAATCAATAATAACTATTGCGCTTACCAAACTTTTAGACAAGACCGTTATCAACTGATTGAAGATAAAGCTTTAGCTGATGCTTTTTATCACTTTACTCTAGACAACTTTGCCGATAAAGATCTTGCGGTAAGTAAATTTAGCAAAGTTAAAGCCCAACGCCCAACTAAACGCGAACGCCAAGAATTCAAATCTTTTCGTTTAAATGTATTGCAAAATTATCATTTACAATACAGCTTGACCAAAAATAATCTCAAGGCAAACAACCTTACTCCGGGGAATGTAATTATTACCCCGATCTTTGGTATAGGTAAAAATAGTCCAATCAATCAAATTATCTTTGACGTAATTGATATGGCTAAAGAAGAAATTACTATCTATACCCCTTACTTTAACTTTACTAAACAGTTAACCAAACGTTTAATTAAACGTTGCCAACAAGGAATTAAATTAAAAATCATTTTAAGCGACAAAGTTGCTAATGATTTTTATGTCAATCCAGAAAGCCCAAACTATACTTCAGCAAACTCTTTACCTTACCTCTACGAGCTTAATTTACGTAAATTCTTAAAACGTAACCAACACTTAATTGAGCGTGGCAAAATTGAAGTAGACGCATGGAAATTTGATGATAATTCATACCATGCCAAAGGCTTAAAAATTGACAATAATCTTTACATCTGGACAGGTTCTAATCTAAACGAACGTTCATTTAACATAGACGCTGAAAATGCTTTACTTGTATATGATCCATATCAACATCTAGAACAACAAGCAGAGCAAGAAATGCAATTTATGTTAGAGCACTGCTCTAAACTGGTAAACTACAAACAAATAGAAAAACAAGACCAGTACCCTGCCAGAGTTAAACAAACCTTACGTCGAGCTCGTATTTTCTTTATCGATAAACTAGCAAAACGTTTATTTTAAAAAATCCCCCGAATGGTGTACCATTTGGGGTAATTTGCGTTGCCATGAAAAACTTAGAACAGTTATCTTTACCTTTTGCTTTAGATTTTAACGGCAGTAAAATCTCACGCGTCGTAGAAGCAGCAGTGCCTTTTTTACTGCAACAGCAACTTCTTGATCTGCAAGCCCAAGAAGACAAAAACCAACTGGTGGTTATTACTAATAGTAATAACCAAGCAGAATATCTTTACAATTTCCTTAGTGAACTTGCCAAAGACAATTACAAAGTTTTTTACTGTCCAGACTGGGGGACTCTAGCTTATGATCAATATAGCCCTAGTCCACAAATTATTTCCGAGCGCATTAACTTTTTACAAGCTTTGGGTAATAAACAAGCTGGGATCTATATTATCTCTTTAGCAACTGCTCTGCATAAATTTGCTCCAGCTAATTACTTAGTAAGCAGTACTAACTACCATGTAGGTCAACAACGTAGCCGTAATCAGGTTTATCAAGATCTGATAGCAGCTGGTTACCGTGAAGTAGAAATTGTTTACGAACCTGGTGAATTTACCAAAGCTGGTAAGAATATTAACTTCTTCCCTGTGGGAGCAAATCTCCCTTACCGTATTAGCTTTTTCGAAGATGAAATTGAACGTATTCGTCAATTTACACCTGAAGATCAGTCAGTAGTTGCAACTACTGATAGTATCAAAATTAGCCACGGTTCTGAATACCCAATTGACAAAGCAGGACAAGAAAACTTTATTTCCAACTTTGCTAATTACTTTGGGCATATTTCTGTTGAAAATGGTTCGGTGTATGATCTAGTAAAAGGAGGAATTATTCCTCAAGGTAGCCAGTACTATCTACCGCTCTTTTTTAATCAACCCCTAGATAGCCTTGCCGATTATTTGGATAAGTCTTCTCAAGTTGTTTACTTTTCAGGTACTGAAAGTCTGGCAGAGATTTTCTTACAAGAAAATCAACGTCGTTACCAAGAAAGAACAAGTAATAGCAACTGGCCACCTGTAAAAGTTGAAGATCTTTATCTGAGCCACCAAGAACTATTTTCAGCTCTAGGACAAAAATCTCATTTAATTGAGTATGAAGATTACTTTACTAGCCTAACCCACATTGCGGTTAACAGTGAAGAAGTGGTTTCTCCTAGCCCAGAGCAAATAGCGCAAACAAGTCCATTTTTACCACTAGATAATTTACAACAGGGCTTTTTACAAAACTCTATTGGTAATAAAGAGACCATTGCCGAAAATAAATATTTTGCTTACTCAGAACAACAAAAGCTTATTAGCCTAGGTCTTAACCGTGCAAATCAACCAATTCTTGGTGATCGCACTTTAGAGTTCCTTAAACAAGCTAATGCCTTAACCCTCAAAAATGTTTTTGCACCAAACATTAGCGAAAACCACCAGTTGTTCCGTCTAGTGCAATTTATTCGTAAATTAAAAGCAAACTTTACCAATGTCCACATTACTTTTAGCGCCGCTAATCAAGGACGTTTAACTTCATTTTTTGATTTGCTTGAAGATTTACCGATTAAATTTACCGAAGCAAATAATGATAAGTACAGCTTAGCGCAGCAATATGCTAATACCTTTAAAAATATTCCAGTAATTAGCATTGGCAATAAAGAGTACAATCGTCTTCAACGTAAGGATCCTGCAAGTGTAGCTAACCCAATTGTGTTCAATTGTGTTATCTCTCCTTTAAACGCAGGTTTTGCTTACTATGATGAAAACAAAAAAACTGCCTATATAATTCTTTCAGAACAGGATATCTTAGGTTCGTTTGTTACTCGTTCTCGTACCCTAGCTAAAGCTCGTCAAAAGAGTACTACCCAAGTTATTCAAGGACTCCTTGAGTTACGCCCAAATCAACTGCTCGTACACCAAAACCATGGTATCTGTCGTTTTGTGGGCTTAAAAACTACCGAGTACACTCCAGGAATGCCTCAAGAAATGCTTGAGTTGGAGTTTGCGGACACTAACTTATTTGTTCCAGTACGAGATCTGCACCTTTTAAGTCTTTACAGCCAACAAGAGATATACAACGTCAGCAAAGAGCAACTGTCTGCGGTTTCTGGACGTAAAGCTAAGCGTTGGTTAAAACAACGTGAAAAAGCTTTAGAGTCCATTCGTGATCTAGCAGCTAAATTACTCGATGTCCAAAGTCGTCGTATGCTCGAGAAAGGTTTTGTTTTTACCATCTATGAAGATGAGTATCGCAAATTTGTATCTCAATTTAGATACGAAGAAACTCCTGACCAGTATGCGGTAATCCAACAAGTGCTCGATGATATGAGCTCTGATAAAAAAATGGATCGCCTCATCTGTGGTGACGTAGGCTTTGGTAAAACCGAAATTGCTATGCGTGCTGCTTTTGTCGCAATTACTAACGCTAAGCAAGTAGCTATCTTAGTACCAACTACTCTTTTAGCACAACAGCATTATGAGAGCTTTAGAGATAGATTTGCCTATACCGGTGCAAATGTAGAAATTATCTCGCGTTTTAATAGTGAAGCAACTAACCAACGCATTCTGCAAAAACTTGAAGATGGTCTAGTAGATATCTTAATTGGTACTCACTCTATTCTAAAAAAACGAGTTAAATTCAAAGATATCGGCTTACTCATTATTGACGAAGAGCACCAATTTGGCGTACGTCAAAAAGAAGTAATTAAAGAAATGAAAACCAATGTTGACGTCATTACCATGACTGCAACGCCTATTCCGCGTACTTTAAACCTTGCGCTCAATGGTTTTAGAGATATTTCTTTAATTTCTACTCCACCAGCTAATCGTCTGTCAATTGTTACCAAAATGTACAATAATGACGATGATGACATTATCCGCGAAGCAATTAATCGTGAGATTCAACGTGGTGGGCAAGTTTTCTTTATCCACAATGATGTGGAATCTATGCCGGCAATTGTTCGCCGTTTAGCAGAATTAGTGCCACATGCGCGTATTGCCTTTGGTAATGGGCAAATGTCCAAAGTTCAACTTGAAGAAGTAATGATGGGATTTCATAACCAAAGATACAATATCCTTGTATGTACAACCATTATTGAAACTGGAATTGACGTACCTAACGCTAATACCATTATCATCAATAATTCGCAAAACTTTGGTATGGCGCAACTACACCAGTTAAGAGGACGAGTTGGACGTTCTTTCCGCCAAGCTTACGCTTACTTGCTCGTACCTAGTGTACAAAATTTAAATCCAGAAGCACTTTTACGTTTAAAATCTTTAATTGAAATCGATTCGCTTGGCGCTGGCTATATTCTGGCAACTCATGACTTAGAGATCCGTGGAGCTGGAGAAATTCTTGGTGACCAACAGTCAGGGAAAATTGATACCATTGGTTACTCTCTCTACATGAGTATGTTACAAAATGCGGTTAAACAGCTACGTAACAATAAAGAAATTGATCTCGAGAGTCTAGCTGACAAACGAATTGATATAGATTTAAACATTGTTACTTTAATTCCGTCGTCTTATATCGCAATTCCAAATTTACGTGTCTTCTACTATCGTCAAATTAACTCTGCAACGAGCGAATTCCAGCTAGACGAAATTGCGAACAATATGATCGAAAATTATGGTACTCTGCCAGTAAGCGTACGTGCTTTAATTATGATCAATAAGCTTCGCATTCGTTATAAAGATGCAGGAATTAAGTCTATTCTTGCGAGTAAAACCCAAGCGATTATTACTTGGGAAAATAGTGAGCACTTAAATAGTGAAGCAGCCTATGCTTTACTAATGAAGTACAATGACGCCTTTGCGACTACGCCAAGTTCATTTATTATTAAACACCTTGCAGGTGATGACCTTGAGCGCTTACGTAAAATTGCTAAAGTCCTTGATGTAATTATCGATAAAAGTAAATTACAGCAAGAAAATACTGACTTAGTTGACGCTACCAACTCTTATGAACGCAAAAAAGATAAAGGTCAACGTGTCATTAAATCAGGAACGACTAAACTCTCTTCACAACTTTATAGTGAACAACTCGATGATGAAGTTCGCTCAATTAAATACGATATGCTTGACGCTGTCCGTCAAGAAATTGATAAAGAGTTTGAAGAGAAAACCGAAGAGGTTGACGAAATTGAACGTAGCGTTAGCTTAAACCCTACTTTTGTTAGTGAAGTACAAAACCTCACTCAAGTTAAAAAACGTGGTCGTCCAAGAAAGAAACAACCTGAATAAAGCGAGACCAAACATGAAAAAACTTCTTTGTGCTTTGCCACTTTTAGCATTACCGATGATTCTCTCAGCATGTACTAATGCTCAAGTAGCTACACAAGCAAATCATAAACTTGACTTGATGCAACCTTTAGCTTCAAGTCAAGTCCCAAAAACTAATATTCCGTTTCTCGAAGACGCCTCTAACTGGCAAGAGTTTGTGGAATTTTTAGTAGAGAATGCACGTGCGCAAGGCTTTGATGAACGAGTTATTGCCCAAGTGCGTACTCTAACTTTTAATCCAACCGTAGTTAAATCAGACAAATCGCAATATGAACGCATTTTAAAAAATCGTCAGGCACAACAAGAGCAACAACCAAGCGAACCTGTTGTTCCTAAAGAAGATAATTTAATGCAAAAATATTTAGATCGTCACATTAGCCCAGCTAAAGTAAATCGTGCGGTTGCCCTGTTAAAAAACTACCAAGTAGTGCTTGAGAGAATTTCTCAAGAGTACCAAGTACCTATGCAAGTAATTGTTGGTTTATGGGGCATGGAATCTAACTTTGGTCGTACGCAAGGGAACTATAACCTATTAGATTCATTAGCGTCTTTAGCTTATGAAGGACGTCGTCGTGAGTACTTTACCCGTGAGTTCTTTAATGCTTTACGTGTAATGGAAATCAATGGCTTTAGTAAAGACGAGATGAAATCATCTTGGGCTGGAGCTGTAGGACAAATCCAATTTATGCCTACTTCATACCTTATCTACGGAGCTGACGGTAATGGTGATGGAGTGGTAAACATCTGGTTATCCGCAATTGATTCTTTTGCGTCAATTGCTAACTACCTCCACAAAGAGGGCTGGAAACCTAACCTACCTTGGGGCTTAAAAGTTGATATGAACTTTGCTGATTACCTTGCTAAGTACAAAGATTTAGTTGGTATCTCTGGGGAAGGTCGTACTCTAGCCCAATGGAAACAACTAGGTTTAGTTCCAAACAAAGATCAAGGTAACATGCAATATGCTAATGGCGTTAATGCCAATACTCCTCTTTGGTTAGTAGTACCAAGTAATGAACCAAAACAAGCATATCTAGTTACAAGTAACTATAAAGTTTATATGCACTGGAATCGTTCATCTTACTTTGCCTATGCAAATGGTACTTTTGCAAACCTAATTGCTGAGCAATTAAACAAATAAGTACCAAGCCAATAAGTAAACAAGTACATAAGTACATAAGTACATAAGTACATAAGTACAACAAATCATATCCGCACCTAGCAAAACTAGGTGCGGGTATGATTTACTTTTCCTTTAGATCTATAAACAACACACAGGTAAGCACGGATAAGCAAGATAGTGACAGACCGCAGCACTATATACTAATAGATCTCCAGACAGACTAGAAATAGTAGCTTACACCTCCTGACAGAGGTAACCTAAAAACCTGATTTTCAAGACCATGTAAAAATAATGAGAGCAATTTTGCCATTATTGAGCGAAAAAGCTGTCTAAGAGCAGTCAAAGAAAAAATTTAGTTCTCCTTGCAAGCTGATTAAGTTTCTTAAGCTAGTCTGGATTCATACCTTAAAGCCTCTATGACTTTTGCAGACTTTCAAGACTTTTCAAGACT
>NZ_NRHC01000127.1 GCF_003585885.1 Psittacicella hinzii
CAAGATATCCTTAACTTAGCGGGATATATTGTAGCTTCAGGGAATACTATGATGCACTTTGAAAGATGGGCTACAAAGATAGGATTAGGTAAGAAAGAGGCTATTTCCAGTCAAAGAATCAGTGAGTTATTCGCTAGAATTGACATTAATTCAATAAATGATTTCTTAACAAGATGGTGGCAAATTCATTCTCAAGACCAGAGCTTCCTAATCTACGATGTTACTTCGATGTCAACTGATGCTAAAAATATCACAAAAGCATTGAAAGGTTATAATCGAGATAAAGAGATGAAAAGTCAGATAAATCTTGGACTTATAATTGGTGAACAGAATGAACTTCCATTAGGTTATGTTACTTATGCTGGTAGCATTAACGACAAAACATACTTCCCATTTGTCAATGATATTGTTGAGGATATCAGTTCATCTCAAGTTACGTGGGTATTTGACCAAGGCTTCCAAGATAACAGTTATTTCAAAGAGTTAGATAAAAAAGGGATAAAGTTCTTAACAACAATGCCTAGAAATTTAAAGCTGTATGGAGAACTCGTAGAAGAAGCTCTTCAGAAAGGAATGACACCTCATTACTTTATTGATATGAAAGAATCTGGAGCAAGAGGATACACTAGAGAAAGTAACTTATATGGCTTAAAACTACAAACTCATATTATTTTCGATCCTGAGAAAAAAGCGGTACAAGATGAAAGTCAAAGACGATTAGCGATAAGTAATGATAAAAATTTATCAGATCTGAAGAAAAACAAAGGCAAAATTACCCCTTCAAATAGACGCTATTACACCGTTGAAATGTATTCAGAAACAGACTTTTCCTATAGTTTTAATGTAGAAGAGTATGCTTCTGATGAAAGAAAGAACGGCTTCTTCATTTACATGACAAATTATCAATATATGGATCTTAAAAAGACAAATGTCATTTATAGAAGAAAGGATCTTGTTGAACAATCTTTTGACTGCTATAAGAATGACCTAGGATTCAGAAGGCTGAAAACTCATAATGATGAGACTACTAGAGGGAAGACTTTTGTTGGATTTATAGCCTTAATCCTTAGATTACTAATGACAAAAACTCTAAAGACTAAAGAAAGAACTAAATATCTAACGGTGGCTCAATGCATCAACTACTTAATAGATATAAACGTTTATCAAGGTAACAAAAAATCTTCAATTGAACCTCTTTCTAGTCTTCAAAAAGATATTTATAGCAGTGCAAATATAGAAATAAAATAGCACCCAATTAAAGGGTGCTAAGCGCTAGTGTGGTCTATAAAGGCGGTAACTTAGGATTGAAAACGTGAGATATT
>NZ_NRHC01000128.1 GCF_003585885.1 Psittacicella hinzii
ACCATTTGGGGGTAACCTCAGTAGGTGTTTCTGCAGTTGCTTGCTCTGCTTCTTTTGTTGTTTTAGCTTCTTCAGTTTCTTTAACTTCTTCAGCTTGAGATTCTGCAGTAGATTCTTGCTGATTGCTTTCTGAAGCAGAAGCGTCTACTTGTTTGGAGTCTTCCTCAACTGCTGGAGTAGAAGGCGTTGAAGGAGTTGAAGTTGTATTTTGTTCTTCTTTCTGTTCTTTAGAAGAGTTAGCTTGCTCTGATGAAGAAGTTTCTTTTGTATTCTCTTCAGCTGAAATATTTTTGTCTACTTGTGACTGAGATTCTTCTGAAGTTTGAGATACTGTTTGAGTATCAGTTTGAGTTTCTGAAGATGTATCTTCTGATCTAGTGCTTGCCTTTGCACTTTCCTCTGTTTTGTCAGATGAAGAAGTACCAAGATTAACTGCAGGATCTGGAAGAGTTAAATCTGTGCTACTTGTTTCTTCAGTTTGTTTTGATGTGCTTGAGTTACTACCAGAACTTATTGGTGTTGAAACTGCTGGAGTTGTTGAAGCGGCATAACTATTGCTAATTCCACCGCCACCACCTCCACATGCTGCTAATGCCATAGACAGCATAGGAACTGTAAAGATGGCAACTGCCAGCTTAGTCTTCTTTAAATTACTATTCTTATTCATGTCCTTAAATCTGTATTAAAGTCTCATCTCTAGGGGGTAACTATCTCTTTAACTTACTGCCCTAAGTTAAAGAGATAGTTAAAATTACCCTAATACATTTCAATCCTTAATTATAGCAAAAATCTGCATTATAAAGTTGGGAAGTTTCGGGAAAATCGTAAAATAAAATCACTTTATCCATGCGTAGCCAGTCGTCTCAATGCCAGTTTCCCACTAGGTTATTGTTTACGTCCAAATTAAAACTTTTTTACTCTAATTTTCAACCACTTGAAAATAAAACCGTTTATTTACTTTAATTTTTATTTAAAAATACGTCTATTTAATATAAAATAAAAATATAGACGTTAATAAAATTAAAAAATTAACATCATTCGCTATCAACTTACCCTCCAATTAGAGGGGTTAAATACAACTCAAGCTGTCATCAAAAGCTAGAAGTAGTAGCTTAAAGTAATAGCTTAACTCAAATAAAGCTACCAAGATTAAGATTAGAATTAAGATTCAAATTAGAATTCAAATGAGAATTCAAATTAAGTTAGTTAGCTAGCCAACTAGTTCAGAGTAAGCTAGTAAGCTAGTAAGCTAGTAAACTAGCTAATCAACCAACTAACTTAAGAAGAACAAAACAGATTTCCAAAACAAGAGAAGAGGTTAGAAATATGTGCCAATTACATGCTCCATTCCGTGCTGATCACGTAGGTTCTTTTTTACGTCCACAAGCATTAGTAGAAGCCCGTGAAGCTTTTGCTCAAGGTAAGTTAAGCAAAGCTGAACTTACTGCCGTTGAAGACCAAGCAATTCGTGAACTTGTTGCCAAACAAAAAGAAGTTGGCTTAAAAAATCTTACAGACGGAGAATTTCGTCGTGCATATTGGCACCTAGACTTTTTCTGGGGACTAAATGGCGTTGAGCACAGTCAAGCACAAACTGGATATGTTTTTAATGCAACGGTAACAAAAGCAGACTCTGCTTTATTAAGTGGTAAAGTTTCTGGAGAAAACCATCCTTTTGTTGAGCACTACAAATTCCTATACCAGTTAGCTGGAGAAGGATATGTTGCTCGTCAAACCATTCCAGCACCAGCACAGCTTTACTTTGAGCTTGTACGTGACGCTGAACATATTGCTAACCTTGCAACTTTCTATCCAAACAAAGAAGAGCTTTTTGCTGATCTAGCAAAAGCTTATCGTCAAGTAATTGACGATCTCTACCAAGCTGGTTGTCGTAACTTACAGCTAGATGATTGTACTTGGGGAGCTTTAGTTGACGATGAGCTTTTAGCTCGCATTGCTCCAGAGGGGTTAACTGCACATGAATTTCGTGAAGGTCTAAAAGAAGAATTTCTTACAGTGAACAACCTCCTCTTACAACAAGAGTTTCCTGCAGATCTAATAATTAACACTCATATCTGTCGTGGTAACTTCCGTTCTGACTGGGCTGCTAAAGGAGGCTACAACTCGGTTGCTGATACTCTTTTTGCTCGTGAAGCTGTAGACGGTTACTACCTTGAGTTTGATAGTGAAAGAGCTGGAGACTTTGCACCATTAGCACAAGTTCCAGCTGGTAAAAAAGTAGTTCTTGGTTTACTTACTTCTAAAGACGGTAAACTTGAAGATGCCACTAAGATCAAAGAAAGAATCTATCAAGCTTCTCAGTATGTACCACTAGAAAATCTTTACTTAAGTTGCCAATGTGGTTTCGCCTCAACTGAAGAGGGTAATGTTCTCACTGAAGAACAACAATGGGATAAAATCCGTTTAATCCAACAAATTGTTGCTGAAGTTTGGCAAGACGCTTAAGCCTAAGCAACAGCTAAACATATCGATAGCTTAACAACTAAACAGATTGATAGCTAAATAACTAAACAGCTAATCTCAAAACAGCACCAACAAAGCAAAACGCAAATCTAACACAAACCAAAAATCTAACACACTAGTTCAAATCAAACATAGGCTTAAATCAAACTAAGTTTAAGCATGTTACTCCAATATAAACAAATAAGACTTTTATGTCATTGTAATTCTATAAATACAGTTGAGGGCTCTCTAACGAGAGCCCTTTTTTACTGACAAAATCGTTAAAACTACTCAAATGATAATTAACGTAGATCTGTAAAGAATGAGTAAAGTGTGAGCAATAAATAATGAGTAAAGCATGGTATAGCGAAAAAATCCCTAAGCCAATTTTTACATTCTTAACTTTACTAATCGTTATATAATGAGGCTGTTATTTATAAAATCAACGTTTTTTTAACTACCTTAAACTAGCTAGTTGGAGCACTTAGAAATATATGACTCTCCCAGATTACACAGGTTTAACCCTCAAAGAAAAAGAAGAACTTAGACAAAGTACAGTTCTAAGACCACCATTAAGATTCCCAGAGTTTGATAAACCTTGGGTTACCGACCGCGTTCAAAATGTCTTTGACAAAATTTCTCGTGGCAAAGAGTTATCTACTAAATTATTAAGATCAACTCCTGATGAAGAATATCAATATCCAGTTTATTCCTCTCAAACTAAGAATTATGGAATATTGGGGTATTACAATCAATACTTATGTGAAGATGTAATCACTTGGACAACTGACGGATATGCTGGGGAAACCAGATTCAGAAAGGGTAAATTTTTTCCTACGGTAAAATCTGGATTGTTATTTTCTAATTCTGGCTTCTGTAACAATTGCATGGCTGAAGCAATTAACAAAGTAACAAAGCTATACGTTAACGCTGGTGTATACCCAAAGTTAATGAACCCTGACATGAAGAAAGTATTGTTTACTTACCCAGAAGAGCTTGAGGAACAACTTAAAATCAGCAAACTTTTTGCAGAGCTAGATAAAGAAATTTACCTTAACGAAGAAGCAACCAAAAAAGCGTACAAACTCCGTAAGACTTTAATTCAACAGATGATTAAAGTAAGAGACGGTCTGCCATTAATGGGATTTCCTGAATTCTATCAAGGCGAAGATAAAGAAGCACAAAAATGGCAAGTGAAAAAAGTTAAAGAGGTTGCTACACTATATAATAAACAGCGTAAACCTATATCAGAGAAAAATCGCATTGCCGGTACTACTCCATATCATGGAGCAATTAGCGTAATTGACTATGTTGAAGGATATACCCACGATGGAGAAAATGTAATAGTTCCTCGTACAGGTGTGCAAGATTTACTTAACTATCCTGTACGTGTAACTAGAGGACAAATCTGGGTTAGTGACCATGCACACGTTTTACGTGGTCATGAGGGTATGATTGATAATATGTTCCTAGCTACAGCTTTAAGATCTGTAAACTATCACCCTATTTGTGTAGGTAGTACAAGGTCTCAGTTAAATATGGCTGATCTAGAAGATATTGCTCTATTCTTCCCTAGTTATGAGGAACAAGTAAAACTTGGTAAACTCTTTGATGACGTGCAAGCTCTTATTGAAGCATACGAAAGAAGAGTAGAGTTGTTAAAATTAAGAAAAAGAACTCTACTACAACAAATGTTTTGCTAATCAAAAGACTTTGATTTGCCATTTCTGATTGTGATTACCAACTGCTAGTTTTATAAATAGCAAAGAGGTCTAATTTGTATAACTACAAATTAGACCTCTTTGTCGTTTATGTAAAATTAAATTTTACAAATAACTGTAACTCAACTTCTTTTCCAGCCTCATGGAAAAGGTAGTTGATACTTATCAGTATGGTGTTACTAAGTTTAGCTAGTTTGTTTTAGTTAAACTAATCTTACTTAGCTTTACTCGGTAACATACGTCTAAGCATATTGTTCTTACGAACATAGTGATTATAAAGTACAAAGCCAGAGTGTACTGCAATTAGCGCCAGCGCTAAATAAGCAGTATTCACGTGAATGCTGTGCCACATTTGTGCACTTGTCATGTCTACTTCGCAACGAGCTTGTAAAACCGTTACATAGAGATCAAGAGTTGCACCTTTTTTACAGCGATATAAGTAACCAGCGAGTGGGATCAGCCAATATACTACCACTAAAAGAATTTTTACCACAACCGCAGTCCAATATTGCCCTCTTGGAATTGGAGGAACTATATCAGGAATATAGCGTTGTAGCATTTTTTGTACCACAAAGCGTACACAGGTAAAAACAAAAACCAATCCACCAAAGAAAAAGTGCATTAACCAGAAAAAGTGTGATAATTCCGGTGACCATGCCAACAGATATTTAGCCGTCCAAACCCAAAGGTAGGTACACATTACTAAACCAAAAACTAACCAATGGAGACGAATTTGTATTCGTGGGTATCTATCTGTCTTTTGCATAAGTCGCTTTCCTTAGAACCTATAAAAAAAGCCGCTTGTCTTGATCAATTGATCATAAGCCGCTTTTAAAAAATCTCATGTGAATAATATATGGCAGGAAATAGCGTATTCATGTTTGATATACGCTTTAACAGTTATAAGCAGCCTAGTTTTTTATTGCTTATAACTCTTAAAGAATATACAACAAAAAAAGCAGTAACCAATTGTATCTTAGATATCAGACCATTGTCTCAAGAGATATTAGACTATTCCTCAGATAACCCGCAAGAGAATTAAGAGCAGATAATTACAATTGGTACTGTAAAAATCATTATAAACTACTGACTTACGAAGCGAGACATACTGGACTATTATCCTCACATCATCCTATATGTCTGGTTACTTGCATAATTACAGATAGCAGATAATGTTACAACTCCATCTCTCAGTGAAAGCATGGAGTTGTAATAAGGAAAAAAACCTAAGTCAATAGAGAAGTAATTAAAGGATTCCCCCCTAAATTTATCAAGTTATTCTCGGCGGAATAACTTGTCCTTTAATCACTTATTTATTAACCGGTTTGTTTATGCTAAATATTATAGCTCATCTTATAGTTATTACCAATAAGATCGACCATTTTTTTACTTTTCTAAATTTTTTAATTTTAAGAAAAATAGGACTTTATAAATTACATAATCCTATCGATATTTATTTGAGTTGAAGCTTCAGAGGTTGTTAACCCGATTCTATCATGGTTATCATCTGCATGACTTTTTTACAGCTCAAAGTCATTTTCTTAAAAAAATGTTAAAACTTTTATTTTTACCTAAGGATAAAAATAACCGAGTAGTTTAGTAAGTTAATAAGTTAATTCAGTTTTTAACCATGTTTTTCTATGTTAAAAATCCTATTTTCTTATTTTTTCTTCACATGAAAAATACCAATGTTCTCATATATAAACCATGTTACTCTTGTGAAAATGCTTCTCTTCTTGCCACATCTTTAACAAAAGTTAACATTTTACAAAGAAAACGATTACTCATTCTTCCTTTTACATAGCTCTTATCTCCGTGATATCTAAGATAGTGGGGATAATAATCTACTGGAGATAAACCACTATAGAATTTGCAGTTTACTGTATTCTGTATTTGTACTTGTATTTGTATTAAGGATGGTGCAACCAACAATAGAATATCAAAATGCCTAAATGCCTAAATGCCTAAATGCCTAAATGCCTAAATGCCTAAATGCCTAATGGTTTCATTCTAATACCTAAGTGGCAAAGTGCTAAAGTACCATAAAATGTAGTTGTCAAACTTAAGCTCTTTGCTATGAGCAACAAACCCTTTTTATAGCTATAGCAGAATGGAGTTAGAAACCTACCTTGATAATTTGCTAAATAGAAATTTGCTAAGTAAACAGCTACAAGTTGCTTGCAAGAATTTAGATTTGTTTCCCTGTTCCCTGTTCCCTGTTCCCTGTTTCCTGTTCCCTGTTCCCTGTTCCCTGTTTCCTGTTTCCTGTTTCCTGTTTCCTGCCTAAATTTTTAGATTTTTG
>NZ_NRHC01000129.1 GCF_003585885.1 Psittacicella hinzii
TCGGGAATCCCTATTTAAAGGTTGGAGTGAAACCGAAGAAAAGCAATTGCTTGAGCTATTAGATTCTTTAAATGCCAAAGGGATTAAGTTTGCCTTATCTAATGTGCTAGAACATAAAGGTATGGTTAATCACTTATTACAAGAATGGGTTGTTAAAAACAACTACAAGGTGCATTATTTACAAGCTAACTATACTAACTCTTCTTATAACACCAGAAAGAAAGGAAGCTTCCAAAGTAAAGAGGTGTTAATCACTAATTATTAAGGTAATGTGCATGAGGTACATAGGAAACAAAGAAAAGTTAATCGAGAGGATATATCAAGAAATGCTAGCCCGTAACGTGGTAGGTAAATCTTTCTTTGATGTATTTTCAGGAACAACCAATGTAGCAAAGTTTTTTAAGAAACTGGATTATAAAGTAATTAGTGCGGATATTATGTACTATTCTTATGTGTTGCAAAAAGCATATGTAGAAAATAATTCAGAGGTAAACTTTGCAAAGTTATCTAGTGTTATAGGTGATCTAAAACTAGATGACGTAAGACCAAGCAATTTAAAACTTGGTAATGTAGAGGTAGGTAATGCAGAGCGAGGCAATCTACAAGAAAGTAATTTATCCTCCTCTAACTTATCCAAAGTTCTAGCGTATTTAAATAACTTGGAGAGTAAAAAAGGCTTTATCTACGATAACTATACTCCAGAGGGAACTAGTAATTTAGTAAGTCCGAGAATGTACTACACTGGTGAAAATGGTGTATTTATCGATAAAGTTAGAATGCAGATAGAAGATTGGTACCAGAGGGATTTGTTAACAGAAAGTGAGTACTTTATTTTACTTGCTTCTTTAATAGAAACCGTTCCTTTCTATGCCAATATTTCAGGAGTGTATGCTGCTTTTAATAAAAAGTGGGATCCTAGAGCTTTAAAGCCTATGTATTTACGAGAGCCTGAAATTATTCTTAATGCCCAGCAAAACGAGTGTTATCAAGGTGATGCGGTCGAGTTAATTGACAAGGTTGAAGCGGATATTTTTTATTTAGATCCTCCTTACAACAAACGTCAGTATGCTCCAAACTATCACTTGCTTGAAACTATAGCAAAATATGATTCTCCAGAAATAAAAGGTGTCTCTGGAATGAGAGATTACTCTTTACAGAAATCAAAATTCTGTAACGCATTAACTGCTTTAGATGAGCTGGAGAAATTTGTTAAATACGGTAAGTATAAACATTTAGTTTTAAGCTACAACAATGAAGGTATTATGCCGGAGGGTTCAATTATAGAAGTATTAAAAAGTGAAAACAGTCATCTAGAAGTTGTTGATTTTGATTATCTTAGATTTAAAAGTAATAAGCATGCAAGTAGTCAAAAGCAGTTTATCAAAGAAAAACTGTATATCTTGAGTAAGTAATAAGCAAAACTAGCAATTTTCACATACTGCAAACAAGAAAATACAAATATCAAATTATTCCTCAAAACTTAAGCCCACCTCATTCCAAAATTGGAAAGCAAAATCCAAGCTTGGATATCAAATTTTAATCATTAACCTACCCTCCAATATCATTTTTAAAACCAAAAGCTTAAATTTTTATCGCTAAAGTAGAACGAAAATAATTAACCCCTCTATTACCAAAGTCCAAATAAGACAAAAGTAAATAAGGCAAACATCAATAAGGCAAACATCAATAAGGCAGACTTCAATGCCTCAACATTTGGCAACTTAAACAGCAACTACTTTAAGCTTAACTCTAGGTAGGAAAGTAACTGAAAAATCAAATCTTAAATTAATAAGGTAAAATCCCAAACTCAAAATCTTAAAACTTAAAAGCAAAACCTCACTACCTTAAGTCCTAAATCCAAAACCCAATCAAACCTAAAATTCAAAAACCAAAAAATAACTTAGTGATTTATAGGTAAATAATTCCTTAGGTTAAAATTACAATTTTCTTCAACTCTCTTGTTTTCTCGTTATAAGAATTTGTATCTATTTAAGGAGTAAAACAAGTTAACCCCTAGGGTAAAAAGAAAAGCCTACAAACTTAACTGCTTGATAAAAAACTCTTTTTATGCGGATATGATACAAAGTTGTCCTTGAACAAAATGATCATCAGGTTCAACTTGAAACTTGCAAAGTGTGATCAAGATCACAAATCTAAATTTTTCTTTGCTTTAAGTTGTTATCTGTTTGTAAAATAAGGATAAGTTGATGATGAAAGATTTGGCTAAATGTATTATTATATGTACATGAATTTAGGATAAATCTGAGGTTATTGTGCTATATGTACTATTTATAGGTTTATTATTCTTTATCTTTGTAGGCTACAAACTTTTTAACTACAAAAATCAATATATTGAAGTAAAAGACCTACCAGATCCAACGCAAGAAACCCCTTACGATCATTTAACTACTCGTTTAAACGGCGAGGGTAAAACAGCCGATGCTTTTGTTGGTGTTGAGCTAACGAAGTACCAAGACTTAACTGATGTTAAGTACTTACATGCAAATGTAGATCGTTTGTTTATTGCTTTACAAAGTGGACGACGTTATCGTTTATCTTGGTTGGATATTTCGCGTTTCTATTATCTCCAAGAACGTAAATCACCATTTTTCCATCTTGCAGTGACAACTAGTATGGGAGAGCGTTTTGTTTGTAAAAACTTAACTCGCCTTGAAGTAGTTGCCTTTATGCAAGACGTAGAAATTTGCTTAACCCAAGTAAAATCTAAAGTTAACCATTCTCTTTCAATTAAAAACATCGACTTTGTTAGAAAAAACTGCCAGTTTAAAGCAGAAAGAGCTCCGGAATATTACCAAGAACTTATTGCTTTAAAAACCAAACTGCATGCAGATTTAGCTAACAAAAAAGTTCCTGATGATTTCTTACTAACAAACTCCAATACGAGTATCAGTGAGATCAACTATAAACCTCATCTGAAATCAAATTGAGAAGAGCATGCTACATAAGTCTGTAAAAATAAAAAAGTTAACCCGTATTTCTCGATCTTTAAGAACCCGAAGATTAAGACGTAGAAAGAGTCTTAAACGCTTCCAAAGGATTGAAGTGTTAAAACGTTTTCTATTTTTACAACAAAGGCAAGCTTTAACCAAAGAAGAAGTACTTAGCTAAGAAGATACGTAAAGAAGATGTGCAACATAAGTACTTAAGTAAAGTCTATATTTAAATTAACTCCACCTGACTTTTTTATAAAAGTCATGAATAAAGAACCAAGGATCTAAATCCTTGGTTCTTTATGCGTTTAATCTCGTTTCTTTTATAGCTAAAGCTAAAGATCCTCATTTCTTTTTCTAGCTAAAGAGCTTCATTTCTTTTCTAGCTAAAGAGCCAGCCAATACAGCCCAGAATGAAGATTATAAAGATAATACCACCAATAAGTTTAATCGCGCGAATTGCACCATTTAGTTTGTTATCTGGGATTAAAGCACAAAGGAAGTAAGAACGATAGGTAACAGCGTCTTTAAGTGAGTAAGTTGTACTTAGTTCATAGGCTGCGTGAGGCATGTTATCCATTATCATTTTTACAGCTCTAGGCACTTGCGTTTGGCAAAGATTATAGTATTGGTAGATTGAGCTTTCCGGAACAAAGTAATCTTGGTTCGGACAATAGTCTCTTCCTAAAACTCTCCAGAATTCTGCACGTCCAAGTTTATCATGGTAGTGAGAATAAACTTGGGCAAGTTGATCTTTGATTAGAGTAACACGCTCTTGTGCTAGTTGACTCTGGTTAACTTCTCGACTGGTAGAACTAAATGAGTTTGGTTCATTTTGTTCTTGGGTTTGTGTGGCTTCTTGGTTTTGTCCTGAAGTTTGTTTAGGAGTTTCTAGCTCGTGAAGCATGAATGCCATTTGTACTACCCAAGGAGCAAGTTCACGGCTATAAGTTTTGACAAACTCTTTTAAGTCGGAAATAGCAGTGTCTTGATACTCAAGCAGATGGAATTGCATGGTGTCTAAACCAAATGATTGGGCAAAGAATTTACTAGGACCAAACTGATAGAGATCTTGAGTTACGATTAAATGGTAATCAGTGTATTCCAAACTGATAGGGTTGTACTCAAAGTTGTAACGTGGAACAAAAGTACCACCAAAGTTACAATTATATGTCGAGCTACTTTCATCGTATTGCTCTGCAAAACTTACTTCTTGATCCTTTTCATAAGGTAAGAAGAGGTCAAGTAAACGTTGACGGTAGATATATGAAGTTAATCCTAATTGCCCGATAAAGCTTTGACTTAATGACTGCCATAGGTTTACTAACATACGGCGGTAGTAAAAGTAAACTTCAGGTTTAAAAATATTAAAGTCCACTAATTCAAGTTCACGATATACTGCCCCGATTTTGGCATCAATATAGATAAACTCTGCATTTTCCTTTACATACCAAACCTTATCTAACTTACGCTGGTAATCAATCGGAAGATCAAAAGTTTCCTCTTGAAGAGCTAACACTTCTCGTGCTTTACTAGGTGAGTAATCCCACTTGATTCCCATACCTTTTCTAAATGCTGCAGCTTCACGGTTGTAGTCAGCATATACGTGATGCATTTTTTCTAGCAATTGATCGCGTTCATCACCGTAGAATACAGGTTTTGCTACTCCAGTTAGTTTTACTTCAAGGTTTTGTTGGGTAGCAAAATCTACGCTTGGGGTTACGGTGCTACTGCTAGCAGTAGGACGAGGCTCAACTCCAGCTAAAGCTGTACCATAGTTAAGATCAGCATGCAGAGAAGTAAAAACTTTATAGTAAAACTCATGAGAGTTTGTTGCTTCAATGTAAGCTTGACCGAGGTGACGACCAAGGGCTAAAGCATTGATCCCTTGGAGTTGCTCAAGCGCTAAACATTGACGGTAAGTAAGAGCGTTGAGGTTAAAGATTGAGCCATCAAGATAGAAGCAAGCTTCACCTTGAGCACGCATCGCAACATATGAGCGGACAAAGCCGAGTAACATCTCAAGATACAGAGCTTGAGTGTCTTCAGGGTTGTAAGCGGTTACTTCTTCTAAAGCAAATCTTTGTAATTGCCAGTAAGAGGTAGCTAACCAACAAGCATATTGCAGATTAGCTTTGTACGGGTACTTTTGGAAAAAAGCAGTGTTACGCCATTTAGGGAAATGAGATTGATCATACATCCCTGCAATAGCACGGAACTGACATTTAAAATTATAGTCAGAAAGTAAAGTTTCGCGCATCATGCGCCAATCTGGTAAGACGCTGTACTGGTAAAAAGTTGCCTGTAAAGGCAAGGTAGCACTGACGTAACTTGCACGCCAAAGCTCTGCGTGTTCGCGAGTGATAAAGTAAGTCATATAGAACCTTAAAAATCGAAATGTTTTTATCTATAATTATAAGCCAAGATTGCTTAGAGGTATACGAGTATTCTGTTACTTTTACCTTGTCATTAAATTAAGAATAACATTTAAGAACGTACCACTCAAGCAACTACACTTACCAAGTCTCAACACTTGCCAGTGCAGAGACCAGCACTTGCTAAGTTCAAGACCGTATACATTTTCACCCCCTCCAACCTTTAATTTAGAGTATTGCATGAAAATTTTTGCCAACACCTTAACGCAAATTTATTTTGCTGATTGCTTAGTTGCCTTGAAAAAGATTGAAGACAACTCGGTAGATTTAATCTTTGCAGATCCTCCTTACAACATTGGAAAAAAGTTTAGTCAGTTTCATGACCATTGGCAAGATGAAGAAGAGTACATTGCATGGTGCTACCAATGGTTAGAGCTTTGCATTCAAAAACTTAAAGACAATGGATCTCTTTATCTTATGGCTAGCACTCAAGCTATGCCTTATCTTGATATCTGGTTAAGAAAGAGAATGACCATTCTCTCGAGAATTGTTTGGCATTACGATAGTTCTGGGGTACAAGCTAAAAAATACTTTGGTTCCCTCTACGAACCAATTCTCTTTGCCGTTAAAAATCCAAAGTCTTACACTTTTAACGCTCAAGCTATTGAAGTTGAGGCTAAAACAGGCTCTCAAAGAAAACTCATAGATTACCGCAAAGAAGTCCCTACTCCTTACAAGAGTACTAAAGTTCTTGGAAATACTTGGTATTTCCCAAGAGTGAGATACCGTATGCCTGAATACGAATCTCATCCTTCACAAAAACCTGAAGCTTTACTTGAAAGAATTATCAAGGCAAGCACAAACGAGGGAGATTTAGTTCTAGATCCATTTGCAGGGACTTTTTCCACAAGTGCAGTAGCGCAAAAGCTGGGGCGAAGAAGTATAAGTATTGAGTTTCAGGAAGAGTATGTCAAGATAGGTTTAAGACGACTAGGAATTTTGCAAGAGTACAAAGGTGAGGTCTTAGTAAAAACTAAGTAAAGGTGAAGATAGGGGATAGTTTAGTACCGTATTGGCTAGTACGGGATTGTATGTATTTGTATGATTGTATAGATCGTATGAGAGACTAGAGGACAGCTCACTGTTACTTTGAGGTTTTTACATTCTCCATTTTAAACTCTTGACCTGCAAAATTTTGCCAAAAAGGAAGATATTAATGGCATAATCATTAGTAACTGAATTTCCTTGGAGCTCTTCTATGTACCTAGCTGCTTTTCATCATTTTTTTAAAGACTTTTGGCAAAAAACAACTGCACGTCGCCGTAAGCGCAATGCAGCTCATCAACCACGTGAGTTAATTAGTCCAGTGATGTACAATCAGTTAGTTGAAGACCTTGGTGATTTATTTGTTCCTGGGCTACAACAACTGTATTTTGCTGTGGAAGTTGTTCCTGCAGTTAGTGAGCAAGAATGGGTTTCGCATAGTGGTAAGTTACGAGGAATTAAAGTAACTGGTGCAGAGAGCACAGTAGACTTGTATTTATGGGCAGTTGATGATCGTGGTGTTTACTATGAGATCTCTCGTGATCTGGATTACTTATTAGTACTTGCAAGTAAGTTACTCAAGGAAGAAGATGATCTTGCAAGCTTCTGGGACAAGCTAACTTTAGAGCAAAAGCAAAGTAGTCCAATTGCTCCAGAAGAGCAATATCGTCCCATTCTCGCAAAAGTGCATCCAGAGTTTGCCTTAGCATTAAAGGACATGGAACCCAATGATTTTGCAGAGTATATTACGCAAAGCTATGCTTATGTGGAAACCTTAGCGCAAGAAGTTTATCAACATCTTGAAGAGTTACGCCATAATGATTGGATTCAAGCATACATTCGTGTGCAAGCAAACAATAGTTTTGAAATAGATTTTGCTGAAGAAAGTGAAGAGGAAGGACACTTGTGGGATCAAGATTTAGAGGAAATTCAGGCTAACTCTGAAGCTTATTTACAAAAGTTCAATTAGAGCAAGCAAACAAGTTAGTCTCTTTAAGTTTTATACTTCCTTAGTTAATAGTCTTACTAAGTTTTTGCTTGTCTTAGTTTTCGGTCTAATTTACTTTCTTGTTCTTTAGTTTCTAAGTAATCCTGCTTTCTAAGTAATCTTAGTTGCTAAAGCTATTTCTTTTCCCATATTGATTTCTCAATTATTTCTCAAGAACAGTTTCCCATAGTTTTTGTAAGGTAAACTTGGTTAAGAGAGCTCTTAATTCAGTCTTATTCAATGGTCTCCTTTACGCTTTTAAGCTAAAGCGTAAGGAGACCATTTGCTGTTGAGCAAAGTTATTATTGGTACGAAACTTTCAGGAAAGTAAAAGCAATAAGCTAAAGCTGACTAGAGACAGAGGTTTTTACTTGCTATATTGCCGTAACAATTAGCCTTAACAAGAGCAACTTGCATAAAGAAAAGCTACTTGCCAAGCTTATGCTAAAAATATTGTTTTTTAAGCATAACTTGGATATAATTAAAAAGCATTTTTTTCTTAAAACGGCTAATTTTCACAGAGAAATAATCATTTAGTTTGTTTTAGCTGATAAAAATGTACAATTTTGCCATTTTCTCAATTCAAAAAACGATATAATAGTAACGTTTTTTTGAAGAAAATTAAAATTATGACCCACTTTTTGCTATAATATTCAAATACTTAGTAAGAGAAAAGCTCATTTTTCTTCGTAAAAAGCCAAGTTAATTCTTTGATTTTTATGCTAAAAACTGGATTTTAAAAACTAGAAAAACGTTTCTAACTGACAATTTTGTTAAGTTAGCGAAACGCAAATTCTAGTTTAATTTGCGCTTATAGTCGGGCTTTGCTAATTTTGTGTAGTAAGTACAAACTAAGTAAAAAATCGACAATAGGAAAATTGAGCAAATTAAGTAAAGAAAAAGATTTAGCTAAAGGTTAAAAGGTAGAAATTACCATCTATATAACTATATCGATAATAGCTAATCGATTGTATCTAATAGATAGTATCTAATCGATAGCTTACCGTTTTACATAGTGATGGTTTTTTAGAGTTGTATGGTTGTTTATAGTAGCAATTAGCTACGGAAGAGGTTTTATATATAAACGACCAATTTATAATCTTTTTACCTTTTACTATTCAGAGCAGACAAAGAATAACCAGTTTATTTTCTTGGTTTTAAGTTAAAAGTAAAAGAGGTAAAGCAAAAGCCTAGGTAATAAACTTTAGGTAGTAAACTTTAGTAAGTTAATTACAGAGTAGTAGTAAGTTAATAACAGGTTAATAAAACTACTAGGTAATTAAACTACTGATTAAAACTAGCTATGCTCTCTCTTTTTAACATAAAACCAAGAGAATAAGTAAAAAGCTTAAGATAACGAGCCAGCAAGCTTTTAAGATAAT
Source organism: Psittacicella hinzii (assembly GCF_003585885.1). Taxonomy (GTDB): domain Bacteria; phylum Pseudomonadota; class Gammaproteobacteria; order Enterobacterales; family Psittacicellaceae; genus Psittacicella. Next base: position 8,741 of record NZ_NRHC01000129.1, read on the forward strand.
AAGCCCCAAACGTTTGACATGGATACGATACGCTAGGCTCCCAAGTTTTGACACTAAGCTAAGTAAGCTAGTAAACTTGGGTTTCTAAGTGTAAATAAAGGCTTAAGATCAAGCACGCTTTAAGCTAAACGTCTAGCTGGATAGGCTAAATAAGCTAGATAAATAGGCTAAAGCGAACAAAAGTAAAAAAGCTAAAGCTGCTTGAGGGAATAAGCGATTAGATAAGCTAGTTTTTTAACTAGCTTATCTAACTTTTACTAAGTACAAAGAGGCAGTGGCTTGCCACTATTTATAGATTTTAGATGAGTCAGGATAATACAGAGTTATTCTATGATTAACAATTCACAACTAGATCAGCTAGTGCAAGATGCGTTAGCGCAAGTAGCTGCAGCTGATAGCGTACCTGCGTTAGAAGAAGTACGTTTAAACTTCTTCGGAAAAAAAGGTCACTTCTCTTTATTAATGCAACAATTACGTGATGTACCAAATGAAGAGAAAGCAGCAGTTGGCGCAAAAATTAACGCTGCTAAAACTACAGCTCAAAACGCATTAAACGAACGTCGCGATGCAATTGTTGCCGCTGAGTTAAATGCTAAATTAGAAGCTGAGCGTATTGACGTAACTTTACCAGGTAATCGTCAAGGTATGGGTGGTTTACATCCAGTAAGCAAAACTATTAACCGTATTGTTTCATTTTTCACTGAAATTGGCTTTACGGTTGTTGGTGGTCCTGAAATCGAATCAGCTTTTTACAACTTTGATGCGTTAAATATCCCAGCTCACCACCCTGCACGTGCAGACCATGATACTTTCTGGTTTGACGCGCAACGTTTATTACGTACACAAACTTCAGGGGTGCAAATTCGTTCAATGGAGAAAATGTCAGCTCCATTAAGAATTATTGCTCCAGGTCGTGTTTACCGTAATGACTATGACCAAACACATACACCTATGTTCCACCAAATCGAATTACTATTTGTGGACCATGCTGATAAAGTTAGCTTCAAAAACCTTAAAGGGGTAATTAGCGACTTATTAACTAATGTGTTTGAAGAAGAACTACAAATTCGTTTCCGTCCTTCGTATTTCCCATTTACAGAGCCTTCTGCAGAAGTTGATGTTATGGGGAAAAACGGTAAATGGTTAGAAGTACTAGGTTGTGGTATGGTGCACCCTAAAGTACTTGAATCTGTAGGAATCGACCCAACTAAATACCGTGGTTTTGCGGTAGGTATGGGGGTAGAACGTTTAACTATGTTACGTTATGGCGTAACTGACTTACGTGCGTTCTTTGAAAACGATTTAAGATTCTTAAAACAATTTAACAACTAGGATAGAAAATGATCGTTAGTGAATTAGCATTACGTAACTGGGCAAGACTACCGCAAAGAGATAGACTAATCTCTGACCTAACAATGTTAGGTTTAGAAGTTGACGGCGTAGAAGCAGTTGCGGGTGAATTTAATAATGTAGTAGTTGGGGAAGTTGTTGAATGTGGACAACATCCTAACGCGGACAAATTACGTGTAACTAAAGTTAACGTAGGTAACGGTGAACTATTAGATATAGTTTGTGGTGCTCCTAACTGCCGCCAAGGTTTAAAAGTTTGTGTGGCTAAAGTTGGTGCAGTATTACCTGGTAACTTCCAAATTAAAGCAGCTGAGTTAAGAGGTCAACCATCACACGGTATGCTTTGTTCATACAGTGAACTAGGTATTAATATCGAAGCTGATGGAATTATCGAACTACCAGCAAATGCTCCAGTTGGTGCTGACGTACGTGAGTACTTACAACTAGATGATGTTGCAATTGAAATTGGTTTAACAGCTAACCGTGCTGACTGCTTATCTCAATTAGGGGTAGCGCGTGACTTAGCTGCTAAATACCAACACCCAACTAAATTTGTTGATTTCAAAGCGGAATTATTTGCTAAAGCAAGTGAGCGCGTAAGTCACAATGAAACTTTCCCAGTGGAATTAGTTGACGACCAAGCTTGTCCTGCTTATGCTTCACGTGTAATCAACAATGTAAACGTACAAGCAAAAACTCCAGAGTGGATGGTGCAATTTTTAGCACGTGTGGGTGTACGTTCAATTGATCCAATTGTTGACATTACAAACTTTGTATTGCATGACCTTGGACATCCAATGCATGCTTTTGACAAAGCAAACTTAAATGAGAAAATTGTTATTCGTCCTGCAAACGCTGGCGAAAAAATTGTTTTACTTTCAGGTGAAACAGCAGAATTAAACGACAATACTTTAGTAATTGCTGATGCTAAAGGTCCAATCGCGCTAGCTGGTATCTTTGGTGGGGAAAACTCTGGTATTAACCCACAAACAAAAGATATCGTATTAGAATGTGCGCACTTTGCGCCATTAGCAATTGTAAATCGTGCTCGTCAGTATGGTTTACACACAGATGCATCACACCGCTATGAGCGTGGCGTTGATCCACAAATGCTTTTAGTAGCAATGGAAAGAGCAACGCAATTAGTATTAGAAATCTGTGGCGGGGAAGCTGGTCCTGTTAATTTAGTAGGGCAAATCCCAAGCAATACTAAAACTATTACGTTAAACCACAAACTTATTGAAGAGATCGCTGGTATTAGTTACTCTCGTCAACAAGTAAAAGATATTCTTCTTGGTTTAGGTTGCCAAGTAGAAGTAGATGAAGTAGCAAATATCTATACAGTTACAACTCCAAGCTGGCGTTTTGACTTAGAGATCCCTGAAGATTTAGTAGAGGAAGTTGTTCGTATCCACGGTTATGAAAACATCCCTACAGCAGCTCCAGAAGCTCGCTTATCTATGCGTCAATTTAACGAAGCAGATTTACCATTAAATCGCGTTAAAGACGTGTTAATCAACCGCGACTTCCAAGAAGTTGTAACTTACTCATTTGTTGAGCCGAAGTTACAATCTCTTTTCCACCCTAATGCTGAGACTTTAGATCTACCTAACCCTATTTCGGTAGAGATGAGTCAAATGCGTTTAAGTTTATTTACAAACTTATATAGTACTTTAGCTTACAACTTAAAACGTCAGCAAAAACGTGTGCGTATTTTTGAAACGGGTTTAACGTTTGTACCAAATGCGCAAGCTGAATTAGGTGTAAGCCAAGAATTAGTGCTAGCAGGTTTAGTAGCAGGTGAAACTCTCCCTGAAACTTGGAACCACAAATCTCAAGCAGTAGACTTCTTCCACTTAAAAGGTATTGTTGAAGATATTATTGCGATTACCGCTTCAGACGTTACATTTGCGCCAGCACAAGTTGCAGGTTTCCACCCAGGTCAAACAGCGCAAATTATCCTAAACGGTGAAGTGGTTGGGGTTATTGGTAAAGTGCACCCAGCGTTAGCTAAACCATTTGGAGTGAGTGGTGACGCTTATATGTTTGAATTAAAAGCGAATGTATTTGCAAAAACTCACGTACCACAAGTACAACCAGTGTCAAAATTCCCAAGCAATAAACGTGATATCGCGTTAATTGTGCAAAATGAGGTAAATGTTGGTGATTTAATTATTGCTGCCCGTAAAGCAGGTAGTGAGTTATTAGCTGATGTTCATCTATTTGACTTATTCACTGGTGCTCCTTTAGCAGAAGGCACTAAATCAGTAGCTCTAACATTAACTATTACCGCGGCAGATCGTACTCTAGAAGATGCTGAAACCAACGCTGAAATGACTCGCGTGGTAGAAGCTTTAGCTTCAGAATTTGGTGCGGTTCTGCGTGAGATTTAGAACATGAACAAAAAGACAACTAGCAAAGCTGAAGAGAAAAAAGCTAAATCAACAGCAACTGCAACAGCAACAGCGACAAAAACCAAGAAAAAGAAATTACCATGTGTAACGCGTAAAGATTTAGCTTACAAATTACAACATGCGTATGGTTATGATTTAGCAATCAGTAAACGTTTTGTGCAAGTATTTTTCGATACTATCAGAGAAAGATTATTAAACTGTGAAACAGTTAAATTATCATCTTTTGGTACTTTCTCAGTAGTAGAAAAGAACGCACGTCCAGGTCGTAACCTAAGAACAGGTGAAGAAGTAACAATTACGGCACGTAAAGTGATTCGTTTTGTTCCTTCGCGTAAATTACGTGTAAACTCTGACGAAGAGTAATTAATCAGGTTTAGGTTTAATTAAAAAATTACCCCAGCTAACAAAGTGCAGTGAGTTTTCCCGGAAGATTATTTTCTGAACCAAAATAATTTTCCGGTAGCAGAATACAACAATCAATCATCCTTACCACTGAAAACCCCACTACATTTTTCCGGCGTAGCTAAGTAACAAGTAACAACAAAAAACAATTTTTAAATTAAACCTTTTTCTTATTACACATTCAAAACAAACTACTTTTTACCTGATAAATTATCTTTTCTGACAAAGTTTTAGAAACAGATTAAAGTGCTACAGTTAAACTGTAGCACTCTTTATTTGTTTGTAAAGCCTTGTCTCATAGTATAATAATTAGGATAAAAATTTATTAATTTTCACTTAGTATGCCCTCTATTTCCTATAGTTTTTCGCGTAAATTAATTAAAACAGCAAGAACTCTATTTCCCGAGCTTGAACTAAGTTATGTAGCTTACCCAAGTAAGGTTAAACAAGCGTTATTATCACAGGCAAAAGCACAAGCTAGCCAAGCGCAAGTAAACCAAGCACAAAAAATTCAAGCTAGCCAAGCAAACCAAGCAAGCCAAGGAAGTTCAGAAGTTCAACCTCAAACAACAGCTAAAGCAATTGTTTTAGCTGGCAAAACCTGTGCGCAATTTACGCCAAGCGTAGCAGAGGTAAGACTAGATCCTGTTACCCTTGTAGGTTGGGGCTATCGCCCAACAACTACTAAAGCACGCGCTTTAGCGCAAGAGTACCAAGCAAGTTACCTAGCTCTTGAAGATGGCTTTATTCGTTCTTATGATTTAGGCGTAAATGGTAGTACACCTCTATCGATTGTGTATGATCATTTAGGCATCTACTACGATTTAACTAAACCATCGCGTTTAGAGCAACTAATCTTCCAAGAGGCAAGCGAAGACGAATGCGCGCAAGCGCAACAAGTGCAAGATTACATTCTGGCGCATGCTTTATCAAAGTACAACCATGCACCTGATCTAACCCTAGCGCAAGCTCAAGCTTGGGGCTATGATAGTAACAAACAAATCTCACTAGTAGTTGATCAAACCTACCAAGATATGGCTGTAGTCTACGGGCAAGCTAACGAACAGACCTTTGCACAAATGCTCCAAACTGCCCTAGAGCAAAACCCAGATGGTGAAGTTTGGTTAAAAGTTCACCCTGATGTATTAACTGGGAAAAAACAAGGTTACTTCAAAGAAGTACCGGCAAGAGTACGTTTTATTAGTCAAGACTGTAATCCGCAATCTTTGCTTAAGTTTGTCGATAAGGTTTACGTGGTAACTTCACAACTAGGTTTTGAAGCTTTAATTGCCGGCAAACAAGTACATACTTTTGGCGCATGTTGGTACGCAGGTTGGGGATTAACTCAAGATTACCATCCATTTATTGCTGAGTTAGTTAACCAAGGTGAGCGCCGTTGTGCAAAAAGTTTAAATGAACTAGTCTTAGCTGCTTACTTACGCTACCCACGCTATGCTAATCCAGCGACTGGAGAAGAAGGAAATATTTGGCAAGTGCTAACTTACCTTGCCCAACAAAGAGCTTATCATGCTAAGCTCCAAGGCGAGCTTTATGCTCTTGATATGTCTTTTTGGAAAAGAGCGGTACTCAAACCATTTTTACCGGCAGGGGTTAAGTTTACGACAAGAGAGAAACTTGCAAAAATCTTGTCTAAACAAACAGCAAAACTAAATCAAAAAGAAAATCTCAAAGCGCAAAAACTGCAACAAGAGCAAAAAGAGCTCGGAGAGCAAAAAAATAACAGAGAACAACAAAGTATAGAGCTACAGAATAAAGAACAACAGCACAAAGCTACTTTACTTCTCTGGGGACAAGGTAAAGCGCCTCAACTTGAGTTAGCGCAACAATACCAACTACCTGTAGTCCGTATTGAAGATGGTTTTATTCGTTCAGTAGGTTTAGGCTCGAATTTAGTTGCGCCTCTATCACTAGTTTTAGACGGTAAAGGGATTTACTTTAACAGTCAAACGACAAGTGACTTAGAAGACATTTGTCAAAACTATCAGTTTGCTCCTTACGAATTAGCCCAAGCTCAAGTTTTACAAGCAGAGCTTATTTCACAAAAGATTGCTAAATACAATGTAGGCGAGCAAAGCATTGATTTTAAACGCGGAGCAGGCAAACGTTTAATTTTAGTTCCAGGGCAAGTTGAAGATGATGCTTCTCTTGCGTATGGTTCACCTGAGATTCGCTCAAATCTAACCCTATTACAAAAAGTACGAGAATTAAATCCTGAGGCTTACATTATTTACAAACCACATCCTGATGTTGTTAGTAAAAACCGCCTAGGGGATCATAGTTTAGAAAAAGTCCAGCAATATGCCGATGAGCAAATTGAGCAAGCAAACATTCTTGATTGTATTGCCCAAGTTGATGAAGTGCATACTATGACTTCATTGGCTGGTTTTGAAGCACTGTTACGTGGCAAACAAGTGCATTGCTACGGCATACCATTTTATGCAGGTTGGGGATTAACAACCGATCATTTACCATGTGATCGTCGTAGCCGTCGTTTAACTCTAGAGCAACTGATGGCTGCTACTTTGTTAGTTTACCCACTTTACAAGCTCCCAAATCAACGAGAGTTTACTCAAGCATTAGATGCTGTTACTTTCCTTAGCTTACAACGCCAGCGCTTGAAGGGAGTAACTCCAATAAAACGCAATTGGTTAGCTAAACAGTTTAGTAAAATTTACCAATTGTATCGTGCATGGCGTTATTAAATGAAGAAAAATCAAGATGACAAATCATAACCTTAGCTTATTAGCAAGCCAAGGCCAGAGATTCTTACTTTTACAAGGACCGATAGGTAACTTCTTTGCTGATCTCAGTAAATGGTTAACTGCTCAAGGTAAACATGTAGTTAAAGTAAACTTTAACGGAGGAGATGAGCATTATTATCCAGGTAGCAAGATCAAGCATACTTACGGTTATCATGATGTCCCTGAGAACTTCAGAAGTTTTCTTACTTACTTAGTACAAAAAGAGCAAATTGATTCTATAGTTTGTTTTGGTGACTGTCGTTTTTATCACCGTCAAGCTAAAGCTCTTGCTAAAGAACTGGGATTAAACTTCTGGGTGTTTGAAGAGGGTTACTATCGTCCGTTTTACATTACCTTGGAAAAAGACGGGGTAAATGCTTACTCACCATTGCCACGTGAAGCTAGTTTCTTTGCTGAGCATAATGAGCACCACACTAAACCTGCAAGTAAATCTCCAGGTGGTGGTTTCTTACCTATGCTCAAAGTTGCTGTAATCTATTACATCTTCATGTGGTGGCATAAAAGTGAGTACAAGTACTACAAGCACCATAGAGCTTCCGGTTTTTGGTTCTACATAAAAAGTTGGTTAAAAGCTCTGTGGCGTTACTGGTTTAACTATCCGCTTGAACGTTGGTTACGTAAACGCATTGAAGATCGTGAATATAACAACTTCTTTGTTTTTCCGTTACAAATGTCAATTGATAGTCAAATCAAAGTACATAGTAAGAAGAAAAGTATAGAGGCTTACATATCTTACGTGCTTTCATCCTTTGCTAAACACGCACCGCGTGATAGCAAACTAATCTTAAAGCACCACCCACTAGATCGTGGTTTTAATAATTATCGCAAGTACATTAAGCAAGAGATAGCTCGCTATCCGAGCTTAAGAGGCAGAGTTACTTACATTCAAGGTTTAGCTTTACCGATTTTAATGCGTAAAGCTCTTGGGGTAATTGTAGTTAACTCAACTTCAGGAATGTCTTCTTTGATCCACCATTTACCAACTTATGTGCTAGGCGAGGCGTCGTATAACATTGCCGGCTTAACATACCAAGGTAGTTTAGATGATTTCTGGACTAAAGGTACTCCACCTGATGAAGAGTTAGAAAAGGCTTATCGCTTCTATCATCTGTACCATACCCAAATTAATGGTAACTTTTACACCAAAGTTTTTCTTGAAGACTTTCTGGCAACAGTACAAGCCGAGCAGGAAGAGCAAACTGCAAGTACAGCGCAAGATGCTAATGCAGAACAAACTGCAAATACAGCGCAAACTGGAAATATTGCACAAACGGTAAAAGCAGAACAAGCTACAAATGCGCAAGCTACAAATGTGCAAACGACAAATACTAAGTAGTATGTGCACAATGTAGTATGGGTGCAATGTAGTGTGAACACAGTACAGTTATAAGCACAATGTAGTGTGCGCAGTAACCTGCACTATCAAGATAAACTAACACTAACAAAGCAGAGCAAAATTATGCTCTGCTTTGTAGTGCTCTTTATTTGTAGTGCTCTTTAAGTAGGGATTCCCGAAATTG
>NZ_NRHC01000013.1 GCF_003585885.1 Psittacicella hinzii
TTTGCTCTTGCGTTTGCTCTGGTGCTTGTTGCTCTAGAGTTTGCTCTTGAGTTTGCTCTTGAGTTTGCTCTTGAGTTTGCTCTTGAGTTTGCTCTTGTAGTTGCACATGCTCTTGCGCTAGTGCCTGCTCTTGCTCAAACTTCCCATGCCAATTACTTGCGTTAATTAAAGCTCTGGTATAAGCATGTTGTGGATTTGCTAGAACTTGGCACGTAGCCCCTGCTTCGCAGAGCTTACCATGTTGGAGTACCATGATCTGTCCACCGAGTTGTCGAGCAACTTCAAGATCATGGGTTATAGTAAGAACCGAAGCTTTGCTTTGTTTGAGTAAGTTAATAATTAACTGACGATTTTGTTCATCAAGTCCTTTAGTTGGTTCATCAGCAATAATTAACTCTACTTCTTTTGTTGTAGCTGCTGCAAAAGCTGCTCTTTGTGCCATACCCCCAGATAACTCAAAAGGAAAGTACTTAGCAAAAGGAGCGAGAGCTAAACTTTTTAGTTTAGTGAGGGCGAGTTGCCATGCTTGTTTGGGTGGGGTTTTGTTAAGGTAGATATAACCCTCGGAGACCTGTTTACCAATATTCATGGTAGGATCAAGCGCAGTAACTGGCTCTTGCGGAAGCATTGCCCAGCTATGTCCCCAGAGAGCACGACGTTCGTTTTGGTTTAACGGTTTGCCATTGAGGCAAACTTTACCTTGCATTACCAAGCCAGGAGGTAAGTCAGCCATTAGAGCTTGGGCAAGTAAGCTCTTGCCCGAACCTGTTTGTCCAAGGAGAGTTAAGTTGTTTCCTAGTTCTAGCTCTAGGCTTAGAGGCTCAACTAAACATGTTTGTAAATCTGCAGTATAAACTGCAACTTGTTCTAAGCTTAATTTAGTTGTCATTGCTTTTAACCCCGCTCGCCATAAGTTGTAAACTAAGAACCAAGATAAACACTGCCAAGATTGGCAAGATAAAGATCTGTGGCGCTAAATAGTAGTAAGGAAAAAGTTCAGTCATCATTAAGCCAAGCTCTGGCGTTGGTGGACGTAACCCCACTTGTGCAAAGCCAAGAGTTGCTAGAGCTAATACCGCGTTACCCGCGCCTAGGCTTGCCATAGTCAGCAAGTTAGGTAACATAGTAGGTAAGATATGACGACGGCAAAGGTACCATAACCCCATTCCTTGTAGTTTGGAGTTCTCTAGCGCTGGACTATTTACCAAGATTAACGCTTGTGCACGCACTAAACGGTAGAACTCTACCCACATTACCAAACTAATTCCCAAGTATAAACTCCAAAAAGTTCCAGGTGCTAAAGCCGCAAAGAGCAAAATCAGAAGTAACCCAGGTAAAGCTTGCACTAGGTTAGCTAAAGTAGAAAATACCACTTCAAAAACCTTGCCATAGTAAGCTGCTAAGAATCCCGTGATTACCCCAGCAACTAAAGCCAAGCTCACACAAATCAGAATTAACCCCAGACTAATACGTAAAGCAGCTGCTAGACGCACCAGCATGTCACGTCCCAAGTGATCAGTACCTAACCAATTTTGTGCTGAATAACCTTGTAAAGCTTGAGCAAGATTTTGTTGGGTAAGGGACTGCGAACTAAAGTAAGGAGTGAGGAACGCAAAGAGGGTTAGGGTAAGAAAGAGGCTTAGTCCAGTATAAGTAAGAAGTTTTTTACTACTCATGTTGAGCTCCTTTGGCACGTGGATCAATGAGGCAATTTAGGAGATCAATTGCGAGGTTTAAGCCGACAAAGATTAAGCCGAGTAAGAGGGCAGTACCTTGAATCATAGGAACATCACGCGCGAGTACAGCATGGACAATGGCGTGACCTATCCCAGGCCAAGCAAATAGACTTTCTACAACAACTATCCCCTCAAGTAAGTACACTATTTGTACTCCGTAAAAACTAATAACCGGCACAGCAAGGTTACGCCAACCATGTTGGCGAAAACTTTGCCAAGGAGTAAGTCCTTTTAAACGAGCAAAATGGTAGTAAGAACTAGCTTTTACTTCAAGGCAGGCATTGCGAATAATGCGCATAGCTACTGCGCTTAAAGTAACTGCCAGAGTTAAAGCTGGAAGCAGATAGTATTGCCAACCACCATAGCCTGCAGCTGGTAGTAAGTTAAGCTCCATCGCAAAAATAGTCATGAGGATAATACCAATAATAAACACTGGTAAAGAGCGTAAAGCGGTACTTAGTACGAGTGTAGTTTTATCCCACCAAGAGTTAGGTTTTAACGAAGCGAGTAAACCAAGGGGAAAACTAATGAGTAGACTTAAGGCTAGAGCAAGTAAAGCTAAGGTGAAAGTATGAGAAAATTGATGTGAGATCTCCTGCCAAACAGGTCTTTCACTCACAAGAGAGTTACCCAGATTAAACTGGAGAAGATCGCCAAACCAACTAAAGTAACGATAGTACCAAGGTTGATCTAAGCCAAGTTGACTAGCAACAGCTAAAGCAGCATTGCTGTCAACTTGATCGTAACCGTAACGGCTAGCTGCGATACGATAGGCATGATTGCCTGGAAGAAATTGGGTAATTAAAAAGGTAAGAGTGCCTATAGCCCAGATAACTAGAGCTACCTGTGCCAGACGCTTACTGATAACTGACAGAAACATAATATCCTCGGATATTGTTAAAAATGTCTAGGGTTAAGGAAGAGATGTTTTACCAAAGACTTGGAAAGCAAGAATAGACGCAAACGCTTGTTGTTGCTTGTCTTGCGTGATGAAATGATAAAGTACTGCTGAAGTACTGTAACTGGAAATAAGGTAAAAGGTAATTGGCAATTGCTTGCTAATGCTTGGTTTTTAGCTAAGGTAGGAATAAAGGGAAGTTTGGAGAAAGGTGTAGTTGGAGAAGAAAAGCAAAAGCTAAAGCTGGATACACAAGTACGCAACTAGGTAGAAATACCTAGATGTACAAGTACCCAAAGAGGTAGGAAGAGATGAGATTAGGAGCTAACGCTCCTAGGCTCATCTTTGCTTTTGTCTTTTCTTCGTTGTGTTTCAACAAAAACTCAACTTGATTCTAGCCTCGGCTAGGATTGTTGTATATATCAAGAGAGTTAATAGTTAGAGTGAAAGTGAGAACTAAGCTAGAACAGTCTGCGCTTTGTTTGCTAATTGATAAATTGTTGCGGACAACAAAGCGGTTCTATCTTAGTTAGTATTTTTGCTTTTGAATAAGAGCGAGATTAGAGATCTGTCATTATTCTAGGAATGCATGTTGCATGTTGCAGGTTGCAGTTTTACAACAATCTTTTGCAACTTTGTTGCTATTTTGTTGGCTCTTGCTTGTTGCTAGCGTCTTGGATCCAATAAAGTTTATTGAGGTAGTAAGTACGCTCAAATGGATCTAATTCTAAACCACCAAGTTCACGGCTGTGAGCGACATTGCTTAGAGCGTAGACTACGGGAATAATTGGTAGTTCATCGTTGAGGTACTTAATGAGTACTTCAGGTTTTTCATGATTGTTAAGCATGTCGATGAATTTACCAGCTCCTTGCCAGTTCATGGTTCCCCAGTCAGAGCCTCCTACTTTGAAGTCTTGACGTAAGATTCCAGTTGGGTCTGGTAAGCTACCATAGTTACGGGAGTAGAGAGCCATTTCAAGGCTACCGTCTTGGTGTCCAGAAGCAATCTCTGAAGAGTTGCCAATAAGAATGTTTACTTTAATGCCAAGTTTTTGCCATTGATCTTGTAAAGCTGTGGCGATTAAAGGTAACTCGGCACGGTCTGGGAAAGTGCGGAGATTAAGAACAAACTCTTGTCCTTGAGCATTTACCAATTGTTGGTTAGCGTTTAACTTCCAGCCAAGATCTGCAAGTTTGTTTTGTAAAACTTGGTAGTTAATCTCTTTAGCATGAGCATGAGTATCTTGCCATTGGGAATATGCTGGAGGAAGCAATTGGTAAGCTTGTCCTTGGTTAATACCAAGTAGTTGCTCGGCAATGGCAGTACGGTCAATGGCTTCACTTAGTACGTGACGGAGTTCATTTTGCGCAAGTAAAGGATGAGCAAGGTTTAGTTTAATTTGAATAGTACGCGCAATTGGTTTACTTGCAACCACAACCCTCGAGTTGAGGCGTAAGCGTTGAGCACTCGCATAATCTAGATTGTAAACTAAATAGCTCGGATCACTTTGCACTAAAATGGTACGCGTTTCTACGCGACTATTGGCTAAGTAAGAGACATTATGAATAATTGCTTGATCGCCCCAATACTCTTTGAAGTATTGCGCGGTTAATTTTTGTGGGGGTTCGATTTCCTTAACTTTATAAGGTCCGGTACCAATAATTGCAGTTACTTCTTTGCTTTCATTGTATGCCGCTGGTGATAAGATAATTGCCGAGCTGTGTGCTAAAAACGCAGGGAAGCTTTCTAAACCACGATGTAAATGAAACTCCAGCGTGTGCTCATCGATTACTTTAATTTCTTCAATGTGAGCATTAGCTAATAAAGTTGGTTTAGATAAAGCGACTTCCAGACTATTTTTAACTGCCTGTGCATTTAAAGAAGTAAGGTCATGAAACTTAACGCCGTCACGAAGCGTAAAAGTCCACACGCTTGCGTCTTTATTAGCTTCCCACTTAACTGCTAAACCTGGTACTAGTTCACCCGCAGGATTAGTCTCCACTAGGTTTTCTGCAAGTTGCATAGCATAGAAAATATAACCAACTTTAGCAGGATCTAAAGAGTTAATCTCCCATTGAGCGGTAACTTGTAAAGTTCGCGTGTGATTAAGGTCTTGATGAGAAGGTGATGCTTTGTGGTCTTGATGAGCTGTATTTTCTTGACCACATGCTCCTAATGCAAGCGCACTTGCAAGGAAAATAAATTTTTTTATCATGGCTAAACCCTCGGGTTTTGGCTTGATATATACAACAATTTCGACTTATTATAATGAAAAGAAGAGAAAAAAGGAGAGAAATTTGTTGAAGTTGTGACCTATGTTTGAGATTTGAGCTAAGCTCTGCTCAAGCGTAGCCAGTACTGATCTAGAGCAGACCTAGCACAGACCTAGCATAGATCAAACTTTGTAGTGCGCAAATGTAGCCAGTACAGACTCCTAGCACATATCTAACTCTATACAGCTCAAGTGTAGCTGTCGGAGTAAATGTATCAAGAACAAATGTAGGGAGTAAATTGAGTATAGCAGGGTAAACTACCTTGCTTTTTTCTTGAGCTTTGAGTGTGGGTTTTGCTGTTTTTTAAGGAGAGAGGTTGAGCGCTAACTTAAAGGTTGTTAAGTTTAGGCTTGGAGAAATTGAGGTAAAGATAGGTCATTAATAGATGATATAGCAGTATCTAATTTCTAATTGCTAGTTATTAATAAAGCGAGAAGTTTACTCAAAAATTTTGAAAAAAATTTCATTCTAAGGATAGCTAAGAACTTTTACTCTTTTTCGGTTGGGGATTTTGACAAATAAATTTATTTTTCTTTTAATTTTTTCTCATATTTGAAGTTTTACGAGAAAACCGATAAGCGAAGTTTATGAAAAACCCTTAATTTTAGTATGTGATTATGGTTATTTTTGTAAAAAACTGTTAGTAGGCGACTACAGTTTTTTATAAAAATAATGAATTTTTTTAAGCTTTGCGTTTATTCGTGATAATGTATAAGTATAGAAAGACTTTAGTTAATTTTAATAAGCTACATATAAAAATAAAAATTGCCTTTGCTATTTATTTTTATAAGATATCATCTTAATAATTAAAATCTGACATTTAATTATTGATCGTAAATGAAAAGTAATGATCGTATTTTACAATTCCTTTTTGAAAAAATTTCTGACCCTTTTTTGCTAATTTTGGCATAACTTCACAAAGGTTTTGACCGTTTTTCTTGTTAAGAAATCAGTAAAGAACACCTTACTAAGAAAAATAAAAATACGCTTTTTCAGCACCGTTGTCTTGCAATTTACGCAAAATCTTGATATGCTTATGTTTTGTCTAACTAGGTTCAAGCCGAGCACGGCGGGAAACAAGACAAATAAAGGCCATTCTTTTTTAAAGTTCTCTTAAGTTTTTTAAGAGGATTTGAAATTCTCACTTTAGAGGATAAGTTAAATTTAGGTTTGTAGCTTTCCTAAATAAAAAAATTAACTTAGCCTTTCTTATCAGATTATTACTAACTGAGAACTGCTATAAAAATGTTCTCATTTATATCAAATTCTATTTAGAAGCTTTGAAAAGTGTGACGCATGACGCAAAACGCGAAATATCTCTGACGTAAAGCTAGCTTTTTCCTCAAATTGGAATATACTTTAGACAGAAAAAGAGATTTAATAAATTTTTTGAAACAAAAACAAATTGTTAAAGACTTTTTTCTTACTTTAATATCCAATTTTATTAGCTAGACTTTTTACCTCCTTTAAGCTATTTAAGAAGCTATTTAAGCTATCTTTTATATATAGATACTGTATATGGACTACTGTATATAGCCTTATCTTCAAGGTAAAGGCAGTTAACAGTAATCTAAGGTAGCAAATTAAGGATAACCGGTAAAAAGTTAGAGATAATTAAAGCCTCTTTTTTCTCAAAGAAAATTAATTAAACGTTAACTAACAAATAACACGCAGTATTTTAATCCCCAGCGGTTAGAGTATTGTAAACTTTAGGCAACTATTCTGCTCTGGGATTTTGCTTGGCATCTGTACTAGGAGACTAGAGTTGTACTAGGAAACTAGAATTCTATCTAGTTTAATAAGTAGAGAACTAGGTTTTAAGTACAGAAAGGTTTTGCTAAAGTCTTTTATTCAAACTAGTAGTCTGTTACTTTAGTCTGCATTTATGCTAACTAAACTAGCATAGCAGGTACAACTAGTAACTTACTAGTCTAGCTCTCTATGCTCACGACGACTGCATTATTAGAATGAGACATTAGGCTTTTGCTGAACTGCTGAACATTTTAACTGTTGCCCTGCTGAACTACAACAAGTAGCTAACAGCTAAACATCAGTTGAACTTAGCAAGATCTCAATTCAAACATCAGCTTGCTCATTTATGGGTGCTTTGGGTACTTTTAAGGTACTTAATAGATATTCATAATTATTATTCTTAGTAAGTACTATTATCTAAGAATAGGAGCTGATGTGAAGATAGCTAAGTGATTGTCTTAGGATTATCTCTAGATTGTCAGTGATTGTCTCTGGATTATCTCTGAATAGTCTGAGAACGACCTCAAGATAAGTTTAGAGCTAGCATTGCCCTATGATTATCTTATCACTATCTTTGTACTCTTAGCAATTACTTTTTACTTTTACCTCTATTCTTATTTTTACTTCTAGTTTTAGTTTAACTTTCATTTTTAAACTAACTTAAAGATAACTAGTAAGATTAGTAAAGTAGAGATGACAGTAAGAAATGGTAAGAGCTGTAAGGAAGAACGGTAAGATAACGAGCAGTAGGATAACAGGCTGTAGGATAACAAGCAGTAGGGTAACGAGTAGGATAAAAAGTAAGTCTTAAGTAATCCTTATAACTTACTTCCCCTAGAGCCTAGGTTAAATGTTTAGTTAGTTGGCAAAGGATTTATTCTTTTGAGAAAAATAACAGGTTTTAAGAAGACAAAGCTTTTAATTACAAGATGTTTAAGTAAAGCTTTTCAGTTTTAAACTTGATATAAGTGAGGAATACGTATGATAATCGGTTGCCCAAAAGAAGTTAAAGTTCAAGAGTATCGTGTTGGTCTAACTCCGGATAATGTAAGAGCATATGTCCAAGAAGGTCATACAGTATACGTTGAGCATAATGCAGGGGTAGCAATTGGTTTCGCGGATGAAGATTATAAAGCCGCCGGTGCTATTCTAGCCAGCAAGGAAGAAGTCTTTGCTAACGCTGAGATGATCATCAAAGTAAAAGAGCCTATTCCATCGGAGTACTCTTACTTTAAACCAAACACCGTTTTATATACGTATCTTCACCTAGCTGCAGATCGAGAATTAACCGAGATGTTAATCGAGAAAAATATTTCTGCAGTGGCATATGAAACAATCAAAACTCCAGCGGGGTTACCTTGTTTACAACCAATGAGTCAAATTGCTGGGCGTTTAGCGGCATTAGAATCTGCTAAATACAGCCAAATTACTTTCGGTGGACGTGGTCAACTCTTTAGTGGGGTTCCTGGTACACCTAAAGGCAAAGTGCTAATTTTAGGTGGTGGGATTGTTGGTTTAAACGCAGCGCAAATTGCTATGGGCATGGGTGCTGATGTAACCATTATGGATATAGATGCTAATCGTTTAGCTTATATCGACCAAATGTTCTCTATGCGTATCAAGACATTATTCTCAAGCCGTGAAAACTTACTAGCAGAGCTTCCTGAAGCTGATGCAGTAATTGGCGCAGTATTAATTCCTGGAGCGAAAGCACCGAAATTAGTTCGTCGAGAAGATTTAAAGCTGATGAAACAAGGAGCTATCCTTACTGACGTAGCAATCGACCAAGGTGGTTGTTTTGAAACCAGTAAAGCTACTACGCACAATGAGCCAGTATATCTGGTTGATGGTGTTGTACATTACTGTGTGGCAAATATGCCTGGTTGTGTAGCTCGTACTTCAACTATTGCCTTAACTAACTCTACGTTAAAATATGGTATAGAGTTAGCAAACAAAGGTGTTGAAGCTGCATGTCGTGCTGATAGCGCTTTAAAAGCTGGTCTAAACACTTACAAAGGTCATATTACCTTCCAAGGGGTAGCGCAAGCGTTTGATCTACCTTATGTGGAAGCTGATGTCGCTCTAGGCTAATAATGTTCTCACGGATAATTTACATAGATTATTTGGCATTTATTGGATCTAGAGAAAACCGTCTGCTCTTAGTAAAAACACTTTTTTATTAAGTCCCAAAAAGGTTAGTTTTACTAAAAGCTTAGGGGAGAGTAACACCTCTCCGCTCATAAACCATTTACACATAAACAAGGGTCAGATACGTGATTGTGTAAAGGTTTATGGTCAATCTTGGTGTAAGATTCTTCGGAATCTTATACCAGTCGGTTGAAGGACGTAACAACTTCGGGGCTTAAGTCCTTGTAATCTGCTATATCTGGCCTATAGCGGATAACCAAAGCTACAAGGGTGAAGTTGGATAGGTTCGCCTATCATGCGTCCTTTTTTCTTCCGATCCGGTACTTTAGCTGTACGGTTGGATAAATAAAAGAGGCAGTAACGGGAGGGAAACCGTTATAGTTGATTTTACTTAAGGTAGTAGGCACGGCTAGCCAGCACAGTAAACCTAGCCATATTACCGCTCCATTGTACAGCTAAAGCTTTTTTTCCACTTCACTCTTGTATGGTTAAATGCCATCTCATCTGTAAATTATCCTTTCCTTTTTTAGCAAAGCCTCTTTAAGTAATTGAAGAGTAAAGCGTTGAAATAGATGTTCAAACCAACATCTAAAGAGATGTTACAAAGACGTCTAAAGAGATATCACAAAGATATCCAAAAACGTCCTAAAAACAAAACGTCCAAAAAGATATTCAAAAAGAAGTCCAAAACATTCTAAGAATTTCTAAACAAACGTCCAAAAAACGTCCAAAAACGCACAAGCAACTGCTTAACTTTGCTAATCTCGAGTTCATTATTCCTCTTTCTTTTTAAGTAACAAATACTAAATTTTCGCTACTTGTATCTAAGCTCAAGGGCTTATGTTCTTATGTTTATTGTTTCATTGGCTCATTGGCTCATTGGGTCATTAGCTCATTTACTAAAGTAGTCAGTTTATCTTTGCTAGTTGCAAATTAAGATTTGCACCTTAGCATTACATTTTTCTTTTTCCTTGTAGTAGTTTGTACTCCTCTGGAAAAATTACCGTGTTTCACTTGCATTTTGGAACACTTCAAAGTTTGCTCAGGAGAGAGGTAGATGTATATGCGAAATTCGTATGTGCATTTATAAGATATAAGAGCAAATACTTTAGGTCATTTTTATTTAGAGCGTGCAAGTGAAATTTTATTTTTATTTACGTTTAAACAGTCGAATTAGGTTATCTATGCTAATTAAGGGTGATTCATGATAGCCCGTTAATTACTAAGATATGCCTAAGTGACTAGTATGCGTGTATGTGTGTCGGAGGACAAGCTGATGTATATGAGTTTAAACTAGGTTTAAATAGGTTTAAATACATAACTACATCTTTAAGTATGCTTTAAGCACGTGCACCAACTGTAAAGTAAATAGGTGTTTGTCATAACCCAAAATTCCCTATATAGACTTAAATAGACTTACTTACAATACCTATTTTAATTAACTAAGATATTTAGGTACTGCCTCTGGAAGTTTGTACCTAAAAGATAAGGGCGCTTAAGATTTTAGCTAAAAAAATCTTAACATTTTCGTAAGATTTCGCTATTATATATAGCGTTTTAAAAAATATATAATTTTGCTAACTCATAGGGAGTAATCTATGGCAAATGAAGAAAGACAAACGTGGTCGAGTAGGGTAACTTATATTTTGACAGTAGCTGGAGCAACCATTGGTTTTGGAGCTACTTGGCGATTTCCCTATTTAGTAGGTCAAAATGGTGGGGGAGCTTATGTACTTCTCTTCTGTATCTGTATGTTAGTAATCGGGATTCCGATGATCCTAGTCGAGAATGTCATAGGTCGTAGACGCCAAGTAAACTGTGTAGATGCCTTTGGTGGTACTGCAAATGGTAAAAAGATCAATCCACTCTGGAAAATAGTTGCTTATATGGGACTAGCTGGGTGTTTTGGTATTATTGCTTACTACATGGTAATTGGTGGTTGGGTATTTAGTTATATCTACGATGTAATTAGTGGTGCCTTACCAATAGGTCAAGAAGTAGACGCTGCTTTTACCGAGAAGTTCTATGAAGAATCAATTGTAAATTCTCCATATGCAATTACTATCTTCACAGCGCTTTTTGTGGCAATCAACTGGTTCATTCTTTCTAAAGGGATTATCGACGGGATTGAAAGAAGTGTACGCTTCTTAATGCCAATTCTCTTTATCTTCTTACTAGTAATGGTTATTCGTAACGTTACTTTACCTGGTTCAATGGAAGGGATTAGCTTCTATTTAAAACCAGACTTTAGTAAAATTACTCCGCAATTATTTATCTTCGTTTTAGGGCAAGTATTCTTTGCACTTAGCTTAGGTTTTGGAGTGTTAATTACTTTAAGTTCTTACTTATCAAAGCAAGAAGACTTAGTAAAAACGTCAATTATTACAGCAATTATTAATACGTTAATTGCGGTAATGGCTGGCTTCATGATTTTCCCAAGTTTATTCTCATTTGGTTTATCACCAGATTCAGGTCCTTCACTAGTTTTCAAAACTCTACCAATTGTTTTCAGTAAAATGGCATTTGGTGCTGTGTTTGGTGTAATCTTCTTTGTGTTACTGTTAGTAGCAGCTTTAACTACTTCAGTAACTCTGTACGAAGTATTAATTACAGCTTTATCAGAAAAAGCAAAAATGAACCGTCAGTTAGCTATTGCGATTGTATTACTAGGTACATTTATCCTTGGTAACATTCCATCAGCATTTAGCTCAAGTATCTTTGACTGGTTTGACTTTACTTCTGGTAACATTCTCTTTGTGCTTACAGCTTTAGGTACTTGTTTATTCACAGGTTTTTGCCTTAAAGATGAAGCGAAAAAAGAGTTATCTTACTGTGCAGGTCCAACCACAGTTAATGTTTGGTACAACTACGTAAAATATGTTTTACCAATCATTATCTTAGTAGTATTCTTCTACGGTTTATTCTTTAATTAAAAAAGATAGCTAGCTCGACAGTAAACGAGCTCAAAGTAAACAAAACCTCCCCATGCCATTGGTATGGGGAGGTTTTGTTATGAAGGAAAATTGCGTAAATCCTCTACTTGATGCTTTAACTTATCCTTGCTTTAATTATTTATGCTTTCATTATTTTCATGACCTTTTTCTACAAAATGCTTTTTGGCGTGATTTGCTGTAATATTGGCGTATTTGGATTAAAGGGTTTGTTGCGCAAAATTCTATAATATCCTCAGAAAGAAAAGTTAACAGTTTACGTTCATTCCTAACTAACAGTCATTACTTGATTACTGGTTATAAGAAAGAGCAAATAGACAACTTAACAAAACACCAAGTAAAACATTGAAGACAACAAAACATTCAACTTTTTAGAGGATAATATGCAACAATACAACCAATTCTTTATTGACGGTAAATTTGTACAACCACAAGGCACACAAGTTTTAGAATTAGTAAGTCCAATTACAGATGAGCCAATGGCACAAGTTACTTTAGGTAACCAAGCTGACTTAGATATAGCAGTAGTGGCAGCTAAGAAAGCTTTTGCAACATTCCATTTTAGTACACCAAAACAAAGACAAGAAATTTTAAAACGTTGGTTAGACGCTTTAAAACAACGTCGTCAGGATTTAATTGATGCGGTAGTTGAAGAGTACGGCGGTGTGGCTATGTATGCACCTTTTAGTATTGATACTGGGATTGATGATGTACAAACTATGATTGACCTGTTAGATACTTATGAGTTCTCGAGACCTCTAGGTCGCTCAACAGTAGAACTAAACCCTGTAGGTGTGGTTGGCGTAGTAATCCCTTGGAATGCAAGTAACTTATTTATTTGCTCTAAAGTTTCAGCTGCAATTGCTGCAGGTTGTACTTGTGTAATTAAGCCAAGTGAACTGTCTGCTCGTCAAACTCAAGTAATGATGGAGTGTTTAGAGCAAGCACAATTACCTGCGGGGTTAGTTAATATTGTAAACGGTGATGGCGCTGTAATTGGTAATGGAATTACGCAACACCCTGATATTAGTAAAATTACATTTACAGGTTCAACTAATGTAGGGAAAACAATTGCTCGTGGTGCAGTTGATACTATGAAACGCGTTACCCTAGAGTTAGGTGGGAAATCACCAAACATTATTCTAGATGACGCTGATTTAGAGCAAGTAATCCCTCAAGCTATCGGGGCAGCATTCATGAATAACGGCCAGGCATGTATTGCTGCTACCCGATTATTAGTTCCAGCTTCTAAACTAGCACAAGTAAACGCGATTGCTAAAGAGTTTGTAGAAAAATACCAATTATCTGGTGATCCACATGACCCTCGTGTAACTGTAGGGCCATCTGTAAGCAAAGCCCAATACCAACGTGTACAAGAGTATATCCGTATTGGTTTAGAAGAAGACAAAGCAGAGTTACTTGTTGGTGGTCTAGGTCGTCCAGAGGGGTTAACTCGTGGTAACTTCAATCGTCCAACTATCTTTACCAATGTTGATAATAAAATGCGCATTGCTCAAGAAGAAATCTTTGGACCAGTACTTTGCATTATTCCTTACCAAGATGAAGCGCAAGCAATTGCCATTGCTAACGATACTCCATACGGCTTAATGGCTTACGTAAGTTCTGCAAGTAGAGAACGCGCTTTACAAGTAGCGAAATATATTGAGTCAGGACAAGTAAAAATCAATGACCCATTCAACCACGATAATAAAGTTCCATTTGGTGGGGTTAAATTATCAGGTTTAGGAAGAGAGTACGGTCAATTTGGTTTAAGTCATTACCTAGAACCAAAAAGTATTGTTGGTTAGTAGGTGGATGTAGACTAGTTAGCGAGTTAACTAATCAGCTAGCAAGTTAACTAATCAGCTAGCAAGTTAACTAATCAGCTAGCAAGTATACTAACGAGAAACAAGACCTTTACTCTTAGGTAAAGGTCTTGTTTGGAATTTAGCTGATATAATCTTTAAACTATAGTAGACAAATTAAAGAATTGGACAAATTAAAGTTAAAACTGGACAAATAGAGTTAAGGTTTTAACCTCTAGAACAAAGAACAAAGAGCATAGAATAAAGAACAAAGAACGAGAGGGATAGATGTTACAACATACATTGGCTTGGTATCGTGGAGAACTTCTGGAAGGAGTAGCGATTGCGGTTACGGCTTTAGTTTTAGCAATGAGCGTAACGATTGCGTATTTTGTGAGTTATGCACCTGCGGTTAAGTACTTAGTAATTCCATTTTGGTTAGTAGCGCTAATCTTTGTTGGGATTGGAGTAGCTATGGCTTGGTCAAACTACCAAGCAATGCCTAAAGTTGAGGAAGCTTATCAACTTACAGCAGGGGTTAATTTTGCACAACAAGAACTTGAACGTGTGGCAAGCTTTCAATATCTATACACAGCGACGGCTGCAGTGAGTGCGGTGTTTTTCTTAGGAGGAGTAGCTACTTTACTTTATAGCCACAATGTTATCATTAAAGGAGTGGCGTTTACTTTTGTTACTACTGCTTGTATGTTAATGGCAATTGATTACTTTTCGAAGATTCGCGCAGATAGATATAAACAACAAGTTGAAGTTTATTTAACTCAAGATAGAGTTAACCAAGAAAGCTACTAGTTAGCCAAGCAAGTAGTAACTCTAAGTTCTAACTTTAAAGAAATTACGGAGCATTAAGTGAAAAAAACTTTAACTTTAGGTCATACTGCAATCCAAAGGTTTACAACTCTGGGGATTGATATTGCAACGCTTTACCAAGCTTTAAGAATCAAACCGTTAGATAGCAGTATGCAGGCTCAAGTATCAATTGAGCAGTATCAACAAATCTTTGCTTATCTAGCAAAACAGTTTAATGATCCGTTAATTGGTTTGAAGTTAGGCGAAGTAGAAAATATTTCCCAGTTAGATCCAGGTACTTTTGTAGCAGCGCACAGTAAGAACTTTGGCGAAGCTTTAGAAAAACTCAAGCGCTTCAAGAAAGTAACTTGTCCAGAGATATTGCAGTACCAAACGCTGAACTCCAGCATTATGATTACCGTTAATTGGGAAAGTGGCGAGAGTTTAGATCCAATAGTGCTTGATAGCTTTTTCTCGAACTTACTAACAATGCTCAAGTTTGGATTAGGCACAGCAATCAAACCGCAAGCAGTTTATTTAAAACGAAGTAAAGCCTCCCCTGCATATCAAGAGTTCTTTGGTTGTCCTGTATATTTTGCTAGTGCGCAAGATGTAATTTACTTTGCAAGTTATTACCTCGAGCAACCTTTTATCACTTACAATCCTGATTTACTAAGTTACTTAGTTCCAGGGTTAGAGCAACAAGCTCCAGAGAATTATCTTGAACAAGTAAAAAGTGCTCTGTTTACTATGATGAATGGTAGTAAACCTAGTTTAGAGAACCTAGCACATCATTTACATACTAGTAAACGCACTTTACAAAGAAGACTAACTGAAATGGGAGTTAATTACCAACAACTATTAGTAGAGGTAAGATTACAAGTAGCTTGTCATATGTTAAGAATGCAAGAACTAGATTGTGGAGAGATAGCCTTTTACCTAGGGTTTGAAGAGTTAAATTCTTTCAATAGATTTTTTATCCAAGCTACAGGTTATACTCCCAATGCTTATCGCCAAGAGTTTAAAGGTGTAAGTAACTAAAAGTGAGCTACTGGCTCAAATGCTAGACAAAAAGAGAAACTAACATTTGAGGTACAGCACAGAGATATTTGGAACATTTAAAAATCCTCGGGGTGTAAGCCTCGAGGATTAATTAAATTAACGTTCTTCAATGCTAGTAGGTCAAGATGCTAGTGACTAAGAACCCTAGGCGTAGTTGCCGTAAGCTAAGAAGCTACATAGGCGCAATGCCTGCCCTAAGCTAGAAAGCTATAAGCAAAAAAGCCATAGGCTCAAAGCCTGTTTATGTGTAAAGTGCATCAGGTTTAGCATTAGGGTAAGCTTGTGAGCACAAAGTGAGTTAATAGCTTTGCCCTCTAAGCCTTAATCCTTTAAGCCTTACCTAACGTAAGAAGCTAGGGATTTTATCTTCATAAGCTTTAATCGCTTCAGCATGCTCTAAGGTTAAACCTATATTGTCTAACCCATTTAGCAGACAGTGCTTATTAAAAGCATTTACTTCAAAAGTGTAAGTAGTATCACCTACTTGCACTTCTTGTTTAACTAAGTCTACTTTGATTTCTTTGCCAGGGTTAGCTCTAACCCAAGTAAAGATTTCATCTACTTCTTGCTCACTTAGCTTAATTGGTAGCATATGGTTGTTAAAGCTATTGTTGTAAAAGATATCTGCAAAGCTTGGAGCAATCATTACTTTAATGCCATAGTCCGCTAATGCCCAAGGAGCATGTTCACGTGAAGAACCACAACCAAAGTTTTCTCTGGCAACTAAGATACTAGCTCCTTTGTACTCTGGGAAGTTTAAACTAAATTCAGGGTTCTCTTGGGTACCTGCGTCATCAAGATAACGCCATTGGTGGAATAAGTGTTTACCAAAACCGTCGCGAGTAACCGCTTGCAGAAATTGTTTTGGCCTGAATTCCGCAATTGTAG
>NZ_NRHC01000130.1 GCF_003585885.1 Psittacicella hinzii
CAAAAATCTAAAAATTTAGGGAACATGCACAAACAAGAAGATCCCCCTCAAGGTTAGCCTCAAGGGGGAACTTCTTGTTAAAACCTAGCTTTAATAAATTGTTGCTTGAACTTATTGTTCTTAACTGTTACTTATTAAAGTAGATAGTTTGCTTTTATAGGGTTATAAAAGACTTAGATTAGAATTTAACACCAGCGTATACTGCGTAAGTGTATTGTGCACGGCTTTCATCGCTAGCAAATGATTTAGATAAGCTTGAAACGTTTACACGTACACCGAAGTCAAAGTATTGACCGTATAATGAACCAGCTTCTAAAGCACCGTAAACACCACCTGTGCTGTCAGAAGAATCTAATTTAGCACGAGTATTTTGGTAACCTAAGCTAAAGCTTGCGTATGGAGTAAAGTTAGTTGTAGTTTCCCATAGGTATTTAGTTTTAACACCTAAACCGAAGTTGTAGTGGTCAACTGAATCTTTACGACCATAGTTGAAGAATGTTTCACCACCTACGTACCAGCCGTAGTCGTTGAATACACGGTAGTTGTAGTCAGCATTTAAACCGTATGATGCAACGTTTTCACCTAAAACGCGTTGACCACCTACTACACCGTGAACTGTGAAGAATTGTTGATCTAATGTAACAGCTTGAGCTTGTGGAGCAAATGCTGAGAATGCAGCTACAGCTGCAGCTGATAATGCTAATAATTTTTTCATAATTATATCCTTATCTATCTGTTTTGTTATTAGTTGTGATTTTTCTTGGTATATTTTTCCTCTACCTCTATAAAGAGTCAGAAAAATATGAAATTCTTAAATGTTGTGGAAACTATAGAGCGGTCAAGAAATGGATATGATATAAACTTGACCTAGTTGCTTATAAAAATATGAATCTTGGCGGATTCTGGCGAATTTTTATAAAACAACCTATTACATGAGCATTACATGAGTAAGTACTCATTTATTTATTTTCTAACTAAGATTATAGGACTGTTTAAAATTATTTGCAACAGTTTATTTTATATTTTCCTGAAAAATAGGTACAAAAAAAGAAAATAACTAGCATTTGTTTCTATTTTTGTTAGTTTATTTTTAAGAAACAGAGACAAATGGAAGTTATTTTCTAGAGATTAGATAGGTTCTAAAACTAAAGGCAGTGCCATTAGAATTATTTTGAAAAAGATCGTTACTTAAATTTTGTTCTTGGCTTGTTTTATTGTTTGGTTACTAGCCTGTGTTTTTCTAAATAGTTTATAAGTGGAAAAATTTAGATTTCTACCTCTAATTTCATAAATATGTGATTACTAGTCGCATAAAGTAATAAAAAAGTTAAAAGTGTATAGTTAAAAACTACAGAATTGTACCTTAAAAATCGAATTAGCTCGCTAAAATCTAAATAGCTAGCTAAAATTTAAATAGCTAGCTAAAATTTAAATAGCTAGCTAAAATTTAAATAGCTAGCTAAAATCTGAATAGCAAGCTTAAAATCTAAATCAAAAAATCCTAATTGCTATGGTATTTGTAACCTCAATGTTACTTGAGGAAATATTTTTGTGGCGTTGTTGTATTTATCGTTTATAATAGGTACTTATAATAGGTATAGGTGGTTTCTCATTGGATATTGTTAAAATTAATTTATAAAAGAAACCACTTTTTTAATGCCCAAAATTTGTGAAAGTTTCATTTGTGCCACTATTTTTACAATTGTGCCACTAATTTTTTATAATTCACCAATTCACCAATTCACCTTTTTACATTCTCCGAATTGACCGAATCAATAAAGAGCTCTTGTATTAAAACAAGAGCTCTTTATTATTGAATAAATGATTTTTGCTATTACTTTTATAGGGATTCCCGAAATTG
>NZ_NRHC01000131.1 GCF_003585885.1 Psittacicella hinzii
TTTGTTCGGGAATCCCTATAAATAGCTAAAGATCTTAAGGATATAAGGAGCAGGGAAACAAAGGATCTGAAGATTAAGGGAGTGTTTAGTTTAGATAGACCAAGGGTAACTAGATCTAGATACCGCAAATTAGCGTGGGAAATACCCAGAGTATAAATAAGAGGGGTTAAAAAACAAAGTAAAAGATAGAGCTCGTGAGTAAGTTAAAAAGGAAGAAGACCTTAGACTATTAGTCCAAGGTCTTCGGTATATTTGGTATTCTGGAGCTGTTAGCTGTTAGCTGTTAGCGTTTCGCTATTTCATGCTCAACAGGCAATTAATTACTTAGTTGCTCTTTAAAATCTAACACTTTTAAAGAAGCATTGATATCCGCCACTGACATACTTTCAGGAGCTTGGATGATTAAACGATCGATAGTGTAGTATTTGTTTGCAGTATTAACATTACCAAGGATTAGTTTTTCCATTCCATCACGGTAAGTTACATGGCTCGCAGTTAAACTTTGATCATTGATCGTAATGTTTTTCACTTCAAGAGCTGAGATTTTATCTTCTTCACGTTGGTTGATGTAGTAACCATTATCATAAGTGTGATCTAAGTTTGTATCATCAGCTGTTGCTTTTAATGAAATTAATGCTGTTGAACTTATAAGGGCAATTAGTAATGCTTTTTTTAGATTCATAACTAGATCCTATGTTGTTTTTGTTAATTGAATGAAATTGTTGTTTGTGTGTTGTTTGCAGTTAAGCTGTTTGCAGTTAAGTTGCAGTGTTGTTTGTTTTCGTTTTTGTAGGTAACGTGATCGCCTTGCAGCTTTAGAGTTACATGGATTACGTATTGTCTACTATTGCTTGTTGTCAATTAAAATTACAAGCTTAATAATTTTATACTAGCATTATAGAGTTTTTCAATTACTTGATAAAGTAGGAAATTTTAAAAACTCTTGTGAATAAAATTCAATAATTAATAAAGCCCGAGATTTATTCTCGGGCTTTACTTTGTTGTTTAGTTATTTAGCTATCTAGCTGTTTAGCAGTCTAGCAGTCTAGCAGTCTAGCAGAACGAAATGAAACAGTATAGAGTACAGCGCAAATTAAGCAAAGAACTCATCAGCATGAGCTGTAAATAGAGATAACGCTGTTAAATCTGGTTCAAAGGTTTCTACGACATCAATTAGTAGAGGCTCAACAATTGGTTCAATACCTTTACTTGCAAAGATTTTAGCAAGTTCTCTAATTGCTCCGTTATAAGTGTCATAGTCACTTGAGCCTATACCAATTAGTAGAAGTTTTTCTAGACTTGGAAAAGGTTTTTCACTTTTGCTAATAGCTTGAGCTAGAGGCGCAAAGGTGTCTGGGAACTCACCAGCACCGTGAGTACTACAGATAACTACGAGGTGCGTAGCATCACTAATTTGTTCTAAAGATGGAGAGTGAAGTAATTCAGCTTTTTTTGCAAAGCTTTGTTCTACTTCTTCAACAATAGTTTCAGCTGCTACTTCAGCTGTTCCAAGAGTAGAACCAGAGATAACGTAAAATTTTGTCATAAGATAAAAGTTATTGAGTGGTTATGTTATTAATGAGATAGTACATTTAATGATCTAGTAAGTTTAATGATCTAGTCAATCTGGAAGAACACGAAAAATTTTACATCAATTATTTCGTTTTTCCTTTGTTTGAGTACTATTGTTTGAGTACTATTG
>NZ_NRHC01000132.1 GCF_003585885.1 Psittacicella hinzii
AGAAGGGCAGTCTGCCCTGCTAGAAATCGACGTAACCTAATGTTATTTAGTAATTTATTTAGGAGAAAATGATCAATTTCGGGAATCCCTATTCTTTGGCTGCTTTTGTTTCTTTGAGGTTCCCTTGCTTGCTTTAAGTTGCTTAAGTTGCTTAAGTTGCTTAATCTGTTTTGGTTGTTTTGGCTACTTAAGCTGTGCTAATTTAAGATGTTGAGCCTCCTATTTTTACCCGCGAGGTTATGCTATAATCAAAATAATGGCATATTTTTCGAGAAAAATATTTTGCCAAAAAAGAATTATAAAAAACGATACTAGCTTAACTAGATTAAATAGGAATTTCATATATGACATTTGCAGAAAAAGTAAAAGTTGCGATTGTAGGCTACCGCGGAATGGTAGGATCGGTTCTTGTAAACCGTATGTTAGAAGAAGATGATTTTGCTTTAGTTGATGCAAAATTTTTCTCAACCTCAACCCATGGTACCCCTGCACCAAAGGTTGGTAAATACGACCTAGGTTTAATTGGTGATGCAAACAGCGTAACTGAGCTAAGCAAATATGACATTATTATTACCTGCCAAGGTGGTGACTATACTAATGCTATGCACCCACAATTAAGAGCAGCAGGTTGGAATGGTTACTGGATTGACGCTGCTTCAGCTTTACGTATGAAAGATAACGTGAGCTTAATATTAGATCCAATCAATAAAGATCAATTAAAAGCTGCTTTAGAAGCAGGGCAAAAAGACTTTGCCGGTGCTAACTGTACCGTATCTTTAATGCTAATCGGTTTAGGTGGTTTATTTAGCAAAGGTTTAGTAGAAAACGTAATTGTAAGCTCATACCAAGCAGCTTCAGGTGCTGGTGCAGCAAACATGCGTGAGCTAATTGAACAGTTTGGTGCTCTACACAGCCATGTAGAAGCTGAACTAGCAGATAAAAGCAAAACTATGCTAGACGTAGCTGCCAAAGTACAAGAGAAATTAAGTACAGACTTACCAGCTCCTTACTTTGGTGCCCCATTAGCTGCAAGTTTAATTCCTTGGATTGATGCAAAACATGACCACGGCTTTACTAAAGAAGAGTGGAAAGGTCACGCTGAAACTAATAAGATTTTAGGATTTGCGGATAATACAATTAAAGTTGACTCAACTTGTGTTCGTGTTGGTGTACTACGCTCACACAGCCAAAGTATTACCCTAAAATTAAAAGAAAATCTTTCAGTAGAACAAATCGAACAATTAATTGCTGAACACAACAAATGGGCTTACGTAGTACCAAATGAAAAAGAACAAACCTTAGCACGTTTAACACCAACTGCAGTTTCTGGTACATTAAACATTGCTGTAGGTCGTGTACGTAAACTATCTTTAGGTGATGAATATGTAAGTATCTTCA
This sequence comes from Psittacicella hinzii, assembly GCF_003585885.1. GTDB lineage: Bacteria > Pseudomonadota > Gammaproteobacteria > Enterobacterales > Psittacicellaceae > Psittacicella. The sequence goes on from NZ_NRHC01000132.1 coordinate 1,399, forward strand.
CCGTAGGTGATCAGTTATTATGGGGTGCTGCAGAACCATTACGTCGTATGTTACGTTTAGTGGTAGGTGCGCCTTTAGACTACTAATAACTAACAATTGTAGTATCTAACAAACAATTGTAGTAAGACACAATTTAAGTAACTAACCATTGTTGTAAATATACAACTCTATACAGCTGTATCTACTGTATAGAACAGTAAAGATAAAATGATAAAGGACGAGCAATACCAGCGTCAGCTGGAGGCTCGTCCTTTGTCTTTGCTAGCTTGCAATTCTCAGTCATAGTATTATCCGTAGTCTTACCTTAAGCTCTAGTTTTTTTGTCACCCTGTCCTTTATCTTCTTATTCCTTTGTCTTCTTACCCTAGACTCTTGTCTTTGCTCCATAACAGTATCAGCACAAGCAAAAGTATCAGCACAAGCAAAACTAGATCTCCTAAACAAAAAAAAACAACCAGTAGTTGCCTACTGGTTCGAAGATATAAGATTAAAAAGATAAAAGGATATATTTAAATAAAAAAATTAACTTGCTTATTTAAATTGATATGATAAGTTCTGAGAAAGTTAGTCGAGTTTGTGTAAAGTACCTCTTTAGTTATGGTAAGTTAATGAAAAAATATTTTCTTGCCACTACTAGTAAAGTGATTTAACTTAGGGATTCCCGAACAAAGAAGAAGCTAATGATTAAATATTATTAAATTTCTTACCTTTAGATTAAGTCAACAATCGATTTAAAGAAGGGTAGTATGCCCTGCTAGAAATCGAGATAACCTAATGTTATTTAGTAATTTATTTAGAAGAAAATGATCAATTTCGGGAATCCCTATTAACTAGGACTAAGTAATTAGATTCAAACTGAGACAAGTAAAAACTTGTGACAAGAAAATATTACCTTAGAATAGTACAGGAGAAATATATAGGGCAGTTTGTACTTATTTAAAAAATGTTGCTAAGTTAGTTAGAGATTTGGAGATTTATAAATGAAAGTAGACTTAGCAAAAACAACTAACACACTGGTGAGGTGAAGAGTTGTTTAAGGTTTGCTTTGCAAGCTCTTGGGACTGTCAGCTTAGGATAAAGTGCCTCAAGTAAGATTAAGAGATCTTGAGCTTAAACTCTCGTTTTGTTAATAAAGTAGTGAACTATATACAAGGTCTAGAATATATAAATTCTTTTTATTCCCGCTAACAAAATGAGCCTGCAAAACAAATTCTGGCGTAAAAAGCAATTAGAGTGATTTGGTTACTAAAACTAATTTGAGGTCAATTGTAAAAAACATACGTCAAACTCTCGTTAATTGCTAGCTTAATCTTTACTAAACAAGCAGTTATCAAACAACAGGTTGCTAAGTAAATAGTTGTTAAACAAATAATTGCTAGGCAAAAAATTTTAGCTAGTAGTAACTTGCCTTACTAGACTAGCTAAAATTAGTACTTAGGGTTTGAGGCATAATACTTGTTTTGGCTAACAAGATTTTCTTACTTAGGTAAAATTCCAAGAGACGCTGAACTATTTTGCTTTTTTGATCTTAGCATGCGCTTTCTTGACAAGTCTTGGCGCTCTAGTGTTTGACTTGCAGTTGATCATGAAGCTTGATAGTTAGGGGCATAACTTGAATGGTATTTAAGCTTTAGTTTTTAGGGCTTAAGTGCTAGTCATTGCTTTTTAATGCTTAGCAAAGCTTTAAATTGGGGGGTAAGGCTTTGCTAAGAATTAAATTCGGGGATGATGGTATTCGTAGACTAGTACATTAGACTATTAGAGTTTAGTTAGTCTGTTAACCTTAGCCTTAAGTCTGCTCTTTAAGTCTGCTTAGATTTTTAACCTTAGGTTTTAGGGTTTAAGCTCTTTGTAGCTTTTGAGCTTTTGAGCTTTTGAGCTTTTGAGCTGTTCTTGCCTTGAAGATTTGGGTTAGAGGGAAAAAGTAACTTCTACGTTTGTCTACGTGCGTAGAAGTCACTATAAACTAAGTTTGTTTTATTATCTATTAAGAGTGTTATCGCATAACTTATAAGTATTTGCTAACCCCACTAAAATTATCTTAAGGTGCGCGTGGAAAAATAGAGTGAGAGAAAAAAGCCACGCTTAGTCTCATAAAAAAGAAAGCACTTTAACAAGTGTTAGAATGCTTTCTTCTGACACAAATTCAAATATTTTAACTATCTTTTAGGAGACTAACTGAGCACTAATCTTTCTTTAGTGTGTTAGATGAGTTCTATTATAGCGAGTAAATGATAATGATTATCATTTGTATTTAAATTTATTTTACTAATATTTACTAACTGCTTGAAAATTAGTCAATCTAATTTTTATAAACCCACAATTAAATTGTGGGTTTATGTTTTGCATTATGTTT
>NZ_NRHC01000133.1 GCF_003585885.1 Psittacicella hinzii
GAGATTTTTTTATATCTGGTATATCAGTCTACTACTTAGACTTTTTCTGATAATCAAATTTTAAACGATTTACAAACGCAGGGTTTAAATCTTCAAGTGAAATTGGATCAATCATACGAGTTTTAATGAAAGCATTAAACTCATTAAGTAAAGCTGTATTGATTGCAAAGAACTGCCAACGTCCTTCTTTGCGCATAATTAATAATTGACTTTGACGTAACACACGAATGTGTTGTGACATAGTTGGCTGAGAAAAGTGAAAATGTTCTAATAAACCTTGAGCGCATTGTTCGCCGTGTTCTGCGATAAAGCTCATGATTTTTACACGGTTTTCATTTGCAAGAGCTGAAGCTATCTCGCTGAATTTTGCAATATCCATCTAATCAAACCTTCTTTTTTATCTTTAAAAAATACGTAACTTCTGTAAGATAAAAACTCCTTTTAATGTAAAACTTTAGTGATTTTGTCTGAGGATGTAACTACATTAAACATTAAAAGAAATTTTATATTACCCATAAAAATAATTTATTAAATCTCAATTAGATAACTTTTATTAGACTATTTCTAGATTAGTTTTAGTAAAAGTTAGTAATTCTACCTAATTGGTACAATGATGAAATAAACTTGATACTGGCTCTAATTAATCTTGTATAAAGCTTTGCGTAAATTAACTTAATTAGAGATAAGCAAAGCTGTTTACCATTTGGGGATAAGCTCAAGCTTTACTTTTATTTTATCTCAAACCCTTAGTCAGCTTATGTGTTTTTAACCTAATTTATTTGTTTTCATGCTTGAAGACAAACCTATTTAGTTAAATAATAAGAACTATAAATAAGGCTAACTAATTTGAATAATTAAGCTAATTACCTCTTCTTTATCAATCAAAGACTAAAACATTATAAAAGAGTAATATTTCCTAATTAATATATCATCAAATTAAGATATTTAAAGGAATATATACAATTTTTTTACGACAATAAAAAATTTAACCCCTGTAAAAATTCTTAATTCCTGACAATTCTCTACAGATTTATCTTAAAAATCAGCGTCAACTAATCGTCACTTCTCCAAAATAACTGGACAACAATTTTTTCTTTAGTTGAGTTCTGTACTTAGGTTTTCCCGCAAAAAAGCAATTATCTAACCTTAGATTTGCCCAAGATAATAAGCTTATTTTTACCTTTATGTAAGAGGTATTTTTAACCTATGAAAGGAAAAATACTTGCAGGTTTATACTCGTATACTTACAATTGCAAGCTTATATTTGCATGCTTACCTTTGCAAGCACACTTTAAGACTAATCTTTTCTTATAACCTGAATTCCGCA
>NZ_NRHC01000134.1 GCF_003585885.1 Psittacicella hinzii
CTAATTCTCTTGTCATTTACACATAATGACACTGGTAAATAATGCTTTTTAGCCCATTTTTCATACCCTTTCATTACATTTCCGCAGGCTACCATGTATGAAGATAAGGATAATATTAGGTCAGCATCAATTCCAAATACTTTGCGTAGAGTTTCATCTAATTCAATATCCTTACAGATACTTTCTATTGTAGTTAATAAGCCCTCTGGTTTTGTATATTGAATCTCTGAAGCTAACATCTTTGAAGCTTCTGGCTTTTTTTCAATAAATTGCGGGTTTGAATAGACTTTTAGATAATTCTCATTAGGTAGAAAAATTCTCGCTTCCTTATCAATTAGCTTTCCTATTGAAATCTTCTTAGATTGAGGGTTACCATTTGCATTTCTCTTATATCCATAGTTATAAATTACATAAAAAGTCTTGTTCTTTTTAAGGTAAGTAATATTTTTTTCTGGTAATTTTGCTAGATTATCTAAGTAAGCCATTCTAAAAACCCCACAGTGTAGACTATTCTTCTATTACCTATAGTATAGTCTACATTGTATAAAAAAGTCAAGCTAAAAGCTTGACTTTTTTATTGATTTTTAATGCTTTTACTTTAATTACCCCAATTATTTACTTAAAAAATTTCGGGAGAATAGGCTATAATCGACAACGTAAAGCTATCCCAGAAGTAAAACGTATTCCAGGTTCGACGCCATATCATGGTTCGGTTGGTGTTATCGATTATGTTGAGGGATATACTCACGACGGTGAAAATGTAGTAATTCCTCGTAGTGCTGTTATGGATTTACGTAACTATCCAGTAAGAACTACTCAAGGTAAGATCTGGGTTAGTGACCATGCTCATGTGATACGAGGTCATGAAAATGTTATGGACAATATGTTCTTAACTACAGCATTAAGAGCAATTGACTATAACCCAATTTGTGTAGGTGGAACTCGCTCGCAATTAAATGTTGATGATCTTGCTGATATTAATATCTCTTATCCAAGTTATGAAGAGCAAGTAAAGATAGGTAAGTTATTTAGAGATATAGATGAAATGATAGAGGCGCACCGTAAACGTATTGAGTACTTAAGAACTCTTCGTAAAGGCTTAATCCAAAATCTATTTATTTAACCAATCTTTGCACTGCATAAAAGTTCTGCATAGTAAAATATTAAAGAGGGGTTAATTTTACCCCATAAGAAAAGGTATAGGAATTTTACTTCCTATACCTTTTTGCATATTTGCACAAATATAAAGGTGTAAGCTATAGAGCCTACACCTTTATTTAATAAATCAGATTATTGAGAAATTACAAGTAATTAATTATTGCTACTTATAAGTATAGTTAGAAAATTAATTACTTACCACCTTGAGAGTTTCCTCCGTTTCCTCTATTACCTCCAGGTAATTTGGTTTTACCAAAACCTGGAACTAACAGACAAGATTTCGATATCATACTGCTATCAGCATCACTGATTCCGTATTTATCCATAATTTCTTCAATCGTTAAATTACTCATATCTTCAGCAGTTACTCCGCTGTTGCTAAATGCTTCACCTACAGCTAAGTAACAAGTTGAGAATCTAACTTCATCTGGTAACACACTAAAGACTTCACTTGTTGGGAAGACTACTTCACCAGTACGTGGTAATGGTCTTGATTCTTGTGGAATACTTTCTCCCATCTCTAACCAGTCATAACCGAAGTCTAATTCAGTATCCACGCCTCCCGTCTTGTCTTCAACAAATAACTTCGGATTCTTCGATTCAACTTCACGAGTTAAACCTGTACCTCCGTTAAATTTCGGAAGTTTTTGGATAAATCCAGAGTTATCGCTAAAGTCAATAGGTTGACCTGACATATCTAACGAGTTAGTGATATTGAGATTATTACCAGTAAAGGTGCTCGAGTCTTTGGCGTCAACAATCAGTACATCAGCATTTAAAGTGTTATTAGTGATTGTCGAAGAACCTGTTGTCGCTTGAGTATTGATAGCATTACCTGAAAGGTTAGTATTATCAATAATAACGTCTTTCTTCGCGGTTATAGTTACATTAGCCTCTTCATTCACTACGGAAATATTAGTACCAATGAGTTTAACCGAGCCATCTGCTGAAGCAACTTCAACTTCATCTTGGGAAATTATCTTCGTACCATTATCAAGTGTAACTCCTTGGTCACCAGATATTTTCACCGTGCTGTTAGTTGAAACTAGTTCAGAGTCTTTGGTAGTTACAACACCGCTACCTTTTATCTCAACTTCTTTTAAGCCAGAGATATTGGTGTTTTCTAGGGTAATATCTTTCTCTGCTGAGATTTCAACTTCCCCAGTTTTTGCAGTGATGTTTGTATCTTTAGCCTATTCTCCCGAAATTTTTTAAGTAAATAATTGGGGTAATTAAAGTAAAAGCATTAAAAATCAATAAAAAAGTCAAGCTT
>NZ_NRHC01000135.1 GCF_003585885.1 Psittacicella hinzii
AAGCTTGACTTTTTTATTGATTTTTAATGCTTTTACTTTAATTACCCCAATTATTTACTTAAAAAATTTCGGGAGAATAGGATCAAAAGAAATCTGCAAGAAATCAATAACACATTAAAAAGTTTAGTTGATCGTAAAGTAGAATTAATGGTTGTAAGTAAATATGTATCTACGGAAAGCCTATTTGCTACTATAGTACTCGGCAATTACTTAGTTGGAGAGAACTATGTACAAGAAGCTAAAAGAAAATTTACTTCCTTATCTCTAATTAAAGATCTTGTAGCTAATAAATCTCTACTAGAAGAATTTTTAGAGGGTAACCTAAATGCAATAGCAACCAATGGTTTAAGTTATGATGAAGAAGTTTGGAATGATATCCTCTTCTTAAGAAACTACAAGAACTTACTTCAGGATAACGACTTTTATCAAGAGTTAAAAGGTAACTTAAGTAAAGTCAAGCTTTATATTATAGGTAATGTACAATCCCGCAAGCTTAAAGAAGTGTGTTCTTTTGCAGATGGAATAGCTTCTATTTCAACAGAGAAGAGTATTTTAAAAGCAAATACTTATGCAACAGATAGCAAGCGAAAATTAGATATTCTTCTGCAATTAAAATCTCCACTAGTAAATCAAGATAATCGTGCTGGTGCTAGCGAGGAGGAGATTTATAATTTAGCAAAACAACTAAAAAGTTTAGACAACCTAAAACTTAAAGGTTTGATGTTTATAGCTTCAACGGATAATAAAGTTGAAGAGTATGAATTTGCGCAAAAAGTCCACCAAAAGCTTTTAGAAATAGAACCTAACGCTACTACTTTATCAATGGGTATGTCAGACAGTCTAGAAATATCGCTTAAATACGGCAGTACTCAAGTTAGAATTGGTTCTGCTATATTTAAGGAGTAGATTTTTTGTTAAAGCTTTTACAGGTTGTTACACTTTTTGAAGTATATACCCCGGATTTAAGTTATGGTAGAGAATTATTTACAATTCACTAGATTTATTTACGGATAAAGTCGTATGTTTATGTTGATTTAGCTAATTTTATTCTAATACAATCTTTTTAAGCTTATGCTATAATAACAAAGGTAAAAAGTTATTTGTATAGTCTTAGACATAGCTCTAAATTATTAAAGGTTTCATATTTAATGAGAAAGTTACTTCTTATTTGCTTAGGTGCGCTAAGCATTTTTAGCCTTTCATCTTGTTCTTTAATTTATAAACCAGTAAAAAATGAAGGTACTGTTTTAGATCAAGAACAAGTTACTCAATTAAGAAATGGCTTAAATAAAGAACAGGTTCTTTATATACTAGGTACACCTAATGTTTATAAAACATTAAGTGAAGATACTTGGTATTACATTTCTCGTGTAGTAGATAATCACGGTAGGGTAACTGAAAAAGTATTTTCGGTAACTTTTGTTAATAATATTGTAGATTCTTTTGGCTATTTAGATAGACCTACTAATAATTAATTTTGGATTTTATATGGGTATTTTAAGTAATAAAAAAATTTTAGTAACTGGTATCGCATCTAATTTATCAATTGCTTGGGGTATTGCTCAACAATTAAAAGAGCAAGGTGCTGAGTTAGCATTTACATACGTTGGTGAAAGATTAAAATCACGTGTTGAAGGTTTTGCTAAAGAATTAGGTTCTGATATCGTTTTAGAATTAGATGTTACTAATGACGAATCAATTAAAAACTGTTTTGAAGAGCTAACTAAAGTATGGCCTACTTTTGACGGTTTTGTGCACTCAATCGCATTTGCTGGTCAAGATCAGTTAGACGGTAACTTTGTTGAAGTAACAACAAGAGAAGGTTTCCGTACTGCACACGATATTTCAGCTTACTCATTAGTAGCTATGACTAAAGCAGCAGCGCCTTACTTAAATGAAGGTTCTTCAATTGTAACTTTAAGTTACTTAGGTGCTGAGCGTGCAATTCCAAACTACAATGTTATGGGCTTAGCAAAAGCTTCTCTAGAAGCTGGTGTTAGATACATCGCTAACTCTTTAGGTGCTAAAGGTGTTCGTTGTAACGCTATTTCAGCAGGTCCTATTAAAACTTTAGCTGCTAAAGGTATCAAAAACTTCTCAAAAATGTTAGAAGCATTTGAAAAAGCAGCTCCGCTAGGTCGTACAGTTACAACTAAAGAAGTAGGTGGTACTGCTGCTTACTTACTTTCTGATTTAGCTTCAGGTGTTACTGGTGAAGTTATTCACGTTGATGGTGGTTTCTCAATCGCAACAATGAATGAAAACTTTTAAGGTAAACTAGAATTTTTACTTAGAAGCCTAATTCTATAAGAATTAGGCTTTTCTTATATTGATTAACTTCCGAGTATGTATGTTAGATAGCAATAATAAAGTTTTACTTCAACTTAAAGAAGAATTATCTAAAGAAAAGAAGGAAGATAAAGGTAATCATGCTAAATTTACAAAGGTGGATAATTACTACAGAGTTAACCTACCTCAAGGTAAAAAAAGTATTATTACGAATGAGACAAAAGTAAACGATAAAAAATTTAGTAGCAAAAGTTTTCCTGTATGTAATTGTGAAGATCACAAAGATATAGTAAATTCAACCATCGCATATTGTGATGGTAAAATTTGCACTTGTGTTCACGATAATAAGCATCGAATCCAACATTGCTTAATGGTTGGTTTAGTAAAAATAAATCCTAAAGGTTTTGGTTTTATTGAACAATCATCAATGAATGTTTATTTACCACATTATGAAGCTAATAGAGTGCTAAACCTTTGTACAGTTTCATATGTAGCCAGCGAAAATGAAAAAGGAAAAGTTGCGCACATTAAAACTATAATCAATCATCCATATACAAGATATCCCGCTGAAGTTGTATCTTTATCTCCTTTAAAAGTTACTTTAAAAGACGATCCTCTGAAAAAAGCTTATCTTATTTCATCAATTAGTGATGAAGTTAAAAGTCAACTAAAAGTAGGATCAATAGTTTTAATTACAATTGATGATATCAACGCTATTATTGAGGGACGTAGCCAAACTTTTGAAGTTAAAGTAGATGATTATGTTGGTGAGAAAAATGAACAGTTAATAATGTGGTATGAGGAATTAGCAAAATACGAATTACCACGTACAGATGAAACTTGTGATGTAATTGAAGATCCTCATCAAGATGTAAGAAAGGACTTAACTGCTATTCCATTTATCTCGATTGATAGCGCAACTACTAATGACGTTGATGATGTAATATATGTGCATCAAATGTCAGATGCTGATTCTCTTCTTTTATCAACAGATAATAATGATCAGTTAAAACTTTACTCTCCACGTACTACAAATATCTGTAAGTACAACTTTGCAGAGAGTTGTGGGTTAAATCAAGCTGATTTAAATGTTCCTGAAGGGACTAAAACTATTCTAGCAGTAGGTATAGCAGATCCAAGTGCATTTTTTGCAAAAGATTCTCTAGCTGAAACTAGAGCTAAAAAGTTAATGCAAACTTTCTATCTCCCTGCTTATACGTTGAATATGCTCCCTAATAATATTACTCTTGCTAGCTCATTACTAGAAGAAGCTAGTAGACCTAGTATTGTTGGTTTCATTTATTTTGATGAAGAAGCTAATTTTAATGGGGTAGAATTTAGAATTGCTAAAATTAGCAATAAAGCAAAATTAACTTATGAAGAAGTTTCTTCTTATTTAGAAGGAGCTAGAGATAATGCTGATTATTTTGTTGGTCATGCTTTAGCTTCCCCAAAAATAAAAGAAGTTATAAACTCCTTAGAATATTTCTTTAATAGCAGGGGTGATTGGAGAATTAAGAATTCTAGACAGGTAACTTACACTACTTCAAATACAGAATATATCATTGATGATTCTGGTAAGTGCTTGGATATTATTCCGGTAGAGTTAAGTTCATCGCATGAATTAGTAAGTGAATGTATGCTTTGCTTTAATAGCTATATAGCATCATACTTCAAGCATTTTGAAATTCCTGGAATTTACAATTATCAATCAGGCTTTAAACCTGCAAATATAAATTATTTTAAAGACTATATTAACTTTTTAGTTACTAACAAAGGGATTAAAGATTTAGAACCATATACAACTTTATTGAAAGATGTTACTCAAAGTAATGAAATTACTTTAGATGTTTATCATCAAATTAAAGAGATATGTCTTGCAAACAATAAAGTATTTAACTCACGTATATTGCGTTTTATGAGCGGTTCAGAGTTTTCTTTTGAAAGCAATGAACATTATGGTCTTGGTTTAGAAGCCTATGCTAATGGTACTTCACCAATTAGAAGATATGTAGATATTGTAAACCAGCGTCTACTAAAAGATTTTATTTGTGACAAACCTTTAGTTAAGGCTCCAGCTGATATATTAGAACAACTAACTGAAGCAAAAACAGTTTCTCGCAACATTAATAAAAAAATAGCGACGGTTTTAGAAAGTCAGTACCTACTTGATAGAACTAAGCAGGAGTTTACTGTTGAAATTACTGCTGTTATGTCATCATTTATTTGCGTAAAAGATTTAAAAAGCAGTATTGCGGGGGTAATCTACACTAACTTTGCAGAAAAGGAATTAGGTAAAAAGATAGTTGCTAATCCAAATGCTATGGAGTTTGAGGTAGATAACAAAATTTACACTTTAGGTGATAAACTCAAAGTTTGCTTGCAAAAAGTGGACAAAGAAAGAGTTGTATTTAATTTTGTAAGTTTTGTAGAATAAAATTATTTTTGCAAAAGTTACTTATTTGTAGTATAATTTTTCCTGAATATATTTTATTAATTGGAACGAGACCTCTGTGCTATTCAAATAGTTTTTATTTTAATTGCATAACAATTAAATTTACATCAATTTTTAGTTAAATAAATGAGGTTCGGCGCATGCCAGTAATTAAAGTTCGTGAAAATGAATCATTTGACGTTGCTTTACGTCGCTTTAAACGTAGTTGCGAAAAAGCAGGTATTTTAGCAGAAGTACGTAATCGTGAATTCTACGAAAAACCAGCTACAATTCGTAAACGTTTAAAAGCAACTGCGAAAAAACGCAACGCTAAACGTGTAGCACGTGAAAACTCACGTCACAATCGTTTATACTAATAACTAGTATATTAAAAAGCCTCGAGTCTAGTTCTCGAGGCTTTTACTTTCTTTATTTATTTGTTTAAAATTCTCTTTACGATTTCAAACCATAATATTAAGAACTGAGACTGTTACAAAAGTCCTTCGAACAATTTAAAAAAGGTACGAAGAACCTTTTTTAGAATAAAAAATTAATTTGAACGAAATTATAGGGTATAAAGCCCCCTCCCCAAACCTATAAAAGATTTTGGGGATAGTATTTTACCAATGTGGTAAAATATTCTTGCGTTTGCAATTCAATCTTCATTTGAATTGTCTTTGATCGTTCTAGTTAATTTTATTAACTGGAACTTTTTTTTTGATCAAAAAGGTGCTTTACGATAATTTTAAAATTGTGAATGGTTGAAGTTAGATAAGCTTGTGATTGCATTTTCTCAATTCCAACAAAGCGAGCTTTTCCATATCCGTGTTGCTCTTTGGAATTAGCAAAGCTAGGTTCTATAGTAGTACTTCTTTGTTTAGATATTTTTCTTCCGAATTCACTAGCACTTACTGCATGGTTATGATCTTTTACAGCTTGGTAAATTGATCTGTTTACAACTTTACTGTTAAGCTTATTACGAGTGCACTTATCTTTAAATGGACAAGCTTCACATTGAGCTGGATTTGATTTGTATATGCTGTATCCATTTCTAATGGTCGTACTATACTTTAATTCCTTCCCTTGTGGACACAGATATAAGTCTAGTTCAGCGTTATAAGTAAAGTCTGAAGGTTTGTATTCGTTTGGGGTATTTCCGGCTTTTTTATAAGGCACAATAACATATTTAACGCCCATTTTATGAAGAGAATACATTAACAAAGCGCTATCATAAGCAGAGTCAACTCCAATTATTGTAGGTACTAAGTTGTGGGTATCCTTTATATATAGGAACCCAGATAGACATCTTTGGCTATCGTGAACATTACCTGGAGATATCTCTGTTGATAAGATAACACTAAACTTCCCATCAATAATTCTATGATCAAGGAAGCAAAAGATAATAGGTTTATTTTCACGAACTAGCAGACCACTGTCTTTGTCGGTAAGGCTAATTGTTACTTTCTTCTCAACTCGTTTAGATTTAGGTTTAAGTTTCTTTATACCATGTTGATTTCTAATCTCATTTACATCATTGAGTAAATCTAAGTTATCTTCTTCAATGGTAGTTATTGTTTCTTTCTTGGCCTTACTTTTGCTGGCGTAAGCTTTGATATGGGTAGAGTCTTGGAACATTACTTCACCATCTACTAAATCGAGAAGATAGGCAAATTCTACGCTGTATTCAAATACCGCTTTAAACACTTGCTTTTTTGTAAAAGTGTCAAAATATCGGCTTATTGTAGCGTGAGATACTACACTACCTCCCTGTGGGATAAAATCTAAGAACCACCAGTAAGAGATGTCTGTCACTAAACTCTTCGCTGTCTTTCGGAAGCTTTTGGCTTCAAGAATAGATATCAGACAAATCTTAAACATCATGATGTAAGAAAATGCAGGTCTACCTTTCTTAGGTTCATTAGGATCGTAGTTAAGTGCCTTATTTACAATGTTAAAATCAACGCTATTCTTGATTTTATAAAGTAAGTTATCTTCAGGAATTTGTCTTTCAATATCATCTAGTGTTAATTTATTAGCTAAGCTCATTTTGGTCTTATTAATGTAATAAAGTTTTGGATAGTCATATAGCTACATAGCTATAGCGTAATATTATTACATAGTTTTAGACAAAATTCACTGATATATTCTTATAAAATTTCGTTCGAAGTACTTTTGTAACAGTCTCAACTTTATCTCTAAAGATAAACAGACCATTCTTATTCTTCTCCAATTTTGCTTTGTTCACCTCCAATGACCCTAGGTGAATTAATAGAAACTAGCTTTCCGAATAACTTTCCATTTCAGATAGACTAAGAAAAATCTTTGATAAAATTTATTCAGGTTTAATATAATAGATAAAAACATCTTTATGTGATTCGAACTTTTTGAACTAGGGTATATATGATCAATAATCCGCTTACAGTAACACATAAATATATAAGAAAAAATTTCTTATTTTTATTCTCCTTTACGTTTATCCTAGGTATTCTATATTATTTTGCCCAATGGGTATTAAATTTAACACCAACTAGTGTAGTAAATTATCTTTTTGCATATTTCTCTGGAGAAAGAGGTTTATCTACTTCGACTTTAATTCTATTTTTAGCTAGATCTATAATTCTAACGGTTGTTTTAAGTGCAATCTTAACTGTTATTCTACGCGCTTTAAATATCGATATTAAACAAATTTTAATTAGAAATAGATCTACTCCAGAAAATTTAGAGAAATCACAAACCTATATCACGAAATTTAACCTTAGAATTGTTAAAGACTTTATCAAGGATATTCCTTCTAAAAGTTTATTAAAAACCTATTTTAAGGTGCTTTTTGCGACTTTAAGCTTGGTTATTACTAGCATACTGATACTATTACCTTTTCTAAGCATTATTAGAGCTTCATATGATAGTTCTATCTTATTTCCGTTAACACTGTTAATTGGAGTTCTTGTATTATTAGCTAATATTTTTATTTATGTACCATGGTATGGGTTAGCAGTTACTACAAATTTAAAATTTAAAGATACATTTATCCTTAGTTTAAAAATTGCATTGCTATTCTTAACCACAGTGGCTTTATTTTTGCTGAACTTCTTTGCTTTAGTTGTTCTAGTTGAAGTAGCAGGGTATTTTGTAAAACTGCTAGCTAATTTTGTGAGATTAGGTTTACTTGGAGATCTAGTTTACTACTCATTATCTTTACTTAAATATGTTTATTTAATTTCATTTTCTTTAGTTCTGTACTTTTGTTATATAAAAGGTATTAGTAAAGAAGAAATTCAAGCTTTATTCTCAGAAGAGATTTATAAACAAGATTATGAAAGAGCTAAAGAGGTTGCGGTTGCCCATCGTGCTAAATTACTCTCTGCTTTAAATTATCAGACTAAAAGTGATAATCAGATGTCTTACAAAGTTGTAGCAGATAACTCCAAAGAAATAGATTCTCATACAACTGATAAGATTAATGAGCAAAGTGCAACTTTGGTTGAGGAAAAAGCTGAAAAAGCTGAAAAAGTTGAAGAAGTATTCAGTGATTTAACCGTTGAAAATACTAGTCAGCAAAATGATTTAGATTTAACAGAAACAATTTCTGAGAAGAAAGAAAGTAGAAAGAAAAGAGGCTTTTTCTTTAACTTTATGAAAAAGAAAAATAACCAGCCTAATACATCTTTTGAAAGAACAAACGACGCTCAATTACAATTTGATAGTGATAGAGTTGAAAATAATCCATTTAATTTAGATAAATAATAAATAAGCTCTC
>NZ_NRHC01000136.1 GCF_003585885.1 Psittacicella hinzii
TAGCTTCTAGCTTCTAGCTTGCTTATTTTACCGCACAATATTGCGTTTGTTCTTTTTCATCAACAAATGTTAATCCAGTCGCAACATATTCTTGCCCGTTGTAGCTTAGATATAGCTTAGCCTGACTACTTGTAGGTGCTTTAGTTGAGCAACGGTAGAAAACTAACTCACTCACCTTACCCGCAAACGATGTAGGAATGTGCTTGCTGTTAACCGCCTTGGTTATTTTTACCGTGCCATTAGCTTGACCAGCAATCTCTACTTCTGCTTTACGACTAAAATTCACCTCGCAGTTATTGTAAAGGCGATAACTATCTTTGTTATTAACTGCGTAAACAGTCGCTTTTTGAATTTTCCAAGCAAAGTTATTGGCTTTGAAATTGGTACCAGTTAGATTAACTTTATTTAAAGCAGCTTGCGAAGCTGCACTACCTTCAGGTAAGTTTTGCGCTACCCCGTCATAGACAATGGTAAGCACTTCAACATTCGGAAATGTTGCTGGTCGAATTTGTGAACGCCCTTGCTGACAAGTAATATCAATTCCTTGTGCTGTAGTAACAAACCAAGGAACAGCTTGCGAAGCAGACGGCTTTACTTTATTAAGAAAGTAACGATTCTTTACTGGTTCCACATAAAAAGTAATAGTGTCAGCAAAGATCTGCTTACTCAAAGCTAGGAGGGGTAAAAGTAATAAGAATTTTTTTCTTGTCATAGTCCAAGTAATAATTGATTACTCTCTCTATTATAAGCGCATTATGAGCCTAAACATAAAAAAATCCTACTCTCATAGAGTAGGATCTAAACAACATAATTATTCTAGTTAAATATACTTAAGAGAAACACAAACAACAAAACAACGAACAACACAAACTCTTAAGCAGAAAGTAAATATGAAATATCAATTTTTACTTTCGATTTTATGATACCAAATTCTAATCGATTTTGCAATCAATTATCACCATTTTTGTAAAAGAGGTTAATCGATTGATGAAGATTTACTTTCCAACATAGTCAAACATCCCTAGAAAACTTCTCGTATTTTCTGATTTCTTCCCTTTAAGTTTACCAATTTTAAAAGCTAATTTTTATCTCAGCTTACCAAGCAATTTTATTCTTAAACCTACTATTTTTACCCTTCAAATGATAATTTTTCCCTTAGCTAAGCAATTATTTTTTCTAATTGAGAAATTATTTTAACTCTCAGCAAAATGTTTTTATCAACTCAAACTGATTTTGATAACTTTTGTCGCAATTTCTTTGCTTACTCTGTTTTACCGTTTACATTACCTGCATTTTTACAACCTTTTACACACCTACATACCTTTGCAACTCAACTATCTTCTTGAGTAGCATTAGCATCATTCTGCTAATTTTTTTCATATAAAAATACCCTCGCCTAAGGCGAGAGTATTATTTTCCCACTTCTATAGTAGTTAATGTTTTTAACTCAAAGTTGAAAATTGGCTTTGCCATTTTGTGCAATTGGAGGCATTTGCGTATTAAAAGTTAGAACTTAATTGCAAATAATTTTGTCCAGCCTGAAAAATTTAGCTACCTTATATTTCACGCTAGTCCATGTATTTGCTAACCTAACTTTCTTTCAACCAGAGCTATTTTGACAATAACAACCAAATCAAGGTATTTTTTTAGTTTGAATAAAATTTACAAAAGAGGAAGAATAAAAAGACCTGTCTATGTAAACGTTTATTTAGAGTTTATCTAGAGCTTATCTAGATTTTATCTAGAAAAAGTGCAAGCTAACAAGAATTTATCTAGTGAGGCAATCTAGTAAAAACTTGTTTCAATACAGAGTTAACTGCTAAAAGCTTTGAAAGCTACTATCAGCTACTTTTATTTATTAGCTTCACTTTACTTACTTAACTATTTACTTCGACGAAGCTTTTTGCATTTTAGCTTCTTTACGGATCTTAATCTCTTCAAAAATTGCGACAACTCCTAAAAGCACCGCACAGATTACTGCAGATAAGTCTAGCGCTAAGAAAGTACCAGTCCAACCTGTGTAACCAAAAACAGGATAGCCGTCAGCGATAATCCCTAGACCTAGTTTCGCAAATGAATCCCCTACTAAGTAAGCAAAGGTACCTTTAATACCATCAGCTACTGCCACTGCACGTTTTGGTACAAAACCTACAGCTGACACCCCAATAAGTAATTGTGGACCAAACACACAGAAACCTAAAACAAAGAGAGCTGTGTACAACATTGCCACACTATTAGCGTATTGGTAGTAACTTAAAGTAAAGATAATGATTATTAGCGCAACTACCGCTAAGGCACAACGACGACCTTTTACAAAGTCTGAAAATAATCCCCAAAGCAATGTACCAATCAGCGCACCTGCTTCAAAAACCGTGAACCCGTGAATTGCGACTTCACGACTAAAGCCTAACTCTTCACGTGCATATACTGGAGACCATTGGTCAATCCCGATACGTACGATGTATAAGAAGATGTTAGCAATACAAAGTAACCAAATTACTTTGTTAAATAAAACGTATTTTAAGAAAATCTGGAATTTGCTTAGTTGTTTTTCTTGGGCTTCACGATCTTCTTCAGATTCTTGCTCATTAAATAACTCTTCAGCAGTACCTAAACCGTAAGCTTCAGGAGAGTCATTACCAACACAAAGTCCGATGATCCCGATAATAATTGCCACAATTGAAGGGAAAATAAACATCCCAATTACGTTACCGTCAAAGAAAACATTTGCCCCGAATAACGCCACCCCAGCAGCAAACATACCACCAAAGTTATGTGACATATTCCACAGACCTAAGAAGAAACCACGTTTTGATTTTGGTGTCCACTTAGTAATGGTTGAGTAAGAAGATGACCCCCCACAAGACTGGAAGAAACCAGATAATGCGTAGAAAGAAATCATTAAAAAGATTGCTACACTTCCGCCACCTAAAGAAGCAGAAAAGCCCAGCATACAGATAGCAGAAAGTACTAGCATTAACGGTAAAAACTGCTTAGTGTTCTTTCCATCCGCAAAGTAACTTAATACCGTTTTCCCAATCCCGTAGGTGATTGAGAAACCTAAACCAATTAGACCTAATTCAGTTTTAGTTAAGCCGTAATCAGCAATTAAATCGTTTTGGGCAACGTTATAGTTCTTACGAATAAGATACATTGCCATGTAACTAACAAATACCACTAGATAAGACATCATAAATGGTTTAAACCACATTCTACGTCTTACCTCAAGCGGTAAATCTAAGGTAGGAATTCACTTTTGTTGTAAAAATTTAAACATAGTCAATTTACTAAGGGAACAGATCTTAGCACTCCTTGGATATATTTACGCGTGGCTAAGTAAAATTGTCTAGCTATACTCACTTAATGTGAACTTAATGATAATTTAATACCAACCTAAGTTACCTAGTTCA
>NZ_NRHC01000137.1 GCF_003585885.1 Psittacicella hinzii
CCACCTTCACGGATAGCGAAACGTAGACCTTGATCCATCGCGATTGGGTGGATTAAGCTTACAGTCATTTTGATGTTATCACCTGGCATTACCATCTCAACACCTTCTGGTAATTCGATAGTACCAGTTACGTCTGTTGTACGGAAGAAGAATTGAGGACGGTAACCTTTGAAGAATGGAGTATGACGACCACCTTCTTCTTTAGTTAATACGTAAACTTCTGAATCGAAGTCTGAGTGAGGAGTAATTGTACCTGGTTTAGCTAATACTTGACCACGTTCAATTTCTTCACGTTTAGTACCACGTAATAATGCACCGATGTTTTCACCCGCACGACCTTCGTCTAGAGTTTTACGGAACATTTCTACCGCAGTTACAGTTGTTTTAGTTGTAGGTTTGATACCAACGATTTCAACTTCATCACCTGATCTTACGATACCACGCTCAACACGACCTGTTACTACTGTACCACGACCTGAAATTGAGAATACGTCTTCGATTGGTAATAAGAATGGTTGATCGATCGCACGAACTGGATCAGGAATGTAGCTATCTAATGTGCTAGCTAATTCTAAAATTTTCTCTTCCCACTCAGCTTCACCTTCTAAAGCTTTTAATGCTGAACCACGGATGATTGGAGTGTCATCACCTGGGAAGTTATATTGATTTAATAGATCACGAACATCCATGTCTACTAATTCTAATAACTCTTCGTCATCTAACATATCACATTTGTTTAAGAATACGATAATGTAAGGTACACCTACTTGACGAGCTAATAGAATGTGCTCACGAGTTTGTGGCATAGGACCGTCTGTTGCAGCTACTACTAGAATAGCACCATCCATTTGAGCAGCACCTGTGATCATGTTTTTAACATAATCGGCGTGTCCTGGACAGTCAACGTGTGCATAGTGACGGTTAGCTGTGTCATACTCAACGTGAGAAGTGTTGATTGTAATACCACGAGCTTTTTCTTCTGGTGCGTTATCGATTTGATCGAATGCACGAGCTGAACCACCGAAGTGTTTAGCTAATACTGAAGTAATAGCAGCTGTTAAAGTTGTTTTACCGTGGTCAACGTGACCGATTGTACCTACGTTTACGTGCGTTTTGCTACGAACGAACTGTGACTTAGCCATTTT
>NZ_NRHC01000138.1 GCF_003585885.1 Psittacicella hinzii
AAAACGGGAAAATAGGTTCTAGAATATTGCTGGATATTTCTGGATATTTGGATATTGCTGAATATTGATGTCGACTGCTGCTCAGGTTTGCTGGTGTAGTGGGGTTAGTAAGTTAATAACCAGTATGGAGTTTATAAGTAAAAACGAATAGTGGAGATAAC
Source organism: Psittacicella hinzii (assembly GCF_003585885.1). GTDB lineage: Bacteria > Pseudomonadota > Gammaproteobacteria > Enterobacterales > Psittacicellaceae > Psittacicella. The sequence continues at coordinate 162 of NZ_NRHC01000138.1, forward strand.
TATCTAAACTCTTAACTTGCTCACCTTAATCATGGTTACTCTGGGTTACAAGGTTACAAGTAATTAATTTTTATTCGTAAAATATTGTAGATTGCAAAAGCGCCCATATAAATACTTTTGAAATATCTCTCGTAAGACTTTGCAGTTAATTTACGCTCTGCTGTTGCAGGTTGTATTTTCAATAGCAAATGTCAGTTAATAGAAAAGTCAATGACAACCTCAGTGTAAAAACTTTGAGTAAAAATTTAAAGTAAAACTGAATGAACAAACAGCTGTCTAATTAACTGCAAAGGTTAAACTTCTAACAATTTCTCTAACATGATTTACAACAGATTTTTTAAGCTAGCTAGCCTACTTATTGCAAGTATGTTCGCTAGTACGAGTGTTTTAGCAGCAAGTGAGGCTAGCGCTCTTACCAATACAGCAATTTCAGCTACTGCATTACAACAAGCATTAGCCTCTGACCAAGCTAATCTAACTTTAGAAGCAAACAAAGTAAAGTTTGCGCGTGCAGTAGTCAACGCTCCAATTGTGCAAGTAAAACAATACCACTTAGTTAACCAAGAGAGTGGTGATGACTTCGACTCTCTTGCAGTATACAATCTAAGCACCTCAATCGTTGAGGGGCAAGACAACTTAGCCATGTTCTTGATGTATGATGAAAACGATCCTCAAGTTTACTATGCTTTAGAAGTATTTACAGACTCTAAAGCACAAGAAGAATATCAAGATTCAGAGAGCTACAAGTTTTTCCAAGAAAGTCTACCGACTTTAGTCGAAAGAACTGTAGAGTCTAATGCTACTCCAGAGTTTATGCAGGATCGTGAAGTATTATCAAGTACAGACGCACGTATAAATGTAAAACAAATTACTGTCCAAACAGGAGAAGAAGAGCAATTTGCTACAGAGTTTGTAGATTTCTTACAGCAAGAATTTGCAGGTAACAGTGACATTCTTTCTCTATACGTCCTCAAAGTAGCCATTAACAAATGGTTAGTTTTTACTGTGCAACAACAAAATTCAGACTTCCAACTTCCAAGTACTTTATTAGCTAAAGTTGTTGATAGCCATGATGTCCCTTTAAAAACTAGTCTTTTAATGAACCAAGGGGTATTAAAGTTTGCTAAGGGCTAGTAAGAACTAGCAAGGGCTAGTAAAAACTAGTAAGTGCTAAGCAGGCTAATTCAGTAATCGGGAGAATTAAGAACTAGTGAGTGCTAATCATGCTAATTCTGTAATAGGGAGAATTCTGTAATTCGAGTAATCAGGACAATCTCATACCAACTCAATTTCCCTTCTCCGTTTTTACATTCTCCATTTTTACTTTTACATTCTCAATATTGAGACAATAACAAAGGTCTTAGTTTATTCAACTAAGACCTTTGTTATTTTTTTCTTTTTATTAGTAATGTTAGATCCTATTTAGTCGATCTTAGTTAGATCTCACTAAGCAGGATCAGGTTTAGAGTAGGTAGGTTTAAACCAGTAGCGAAATATTATATTAGAGTAGAAGCGTGTAAATTTGTTTGCCTCTTGTGGCAAACAGCTTAACTTTGTAAGTTAAGACTTTGAAAGTTAAAAGTCCAAGACTTCAAAAGTATAAAGTTAAGAGTTACTTTGAAGAAGTTGGACATTGCTATTAAGTACTAGAAGAACTTTTTCTCCACTTTCGTTATCTAGGGCAACACGGTAGTTTACTCCTAGTTTTTCTAGCAAGGTATTAGCATCTTCAATGCTAATAGAACTCGAGATAGAAATTACATTGAAGTTGTGGTTAAAAGTTGTTGCTTTATCTTGGCTGTCATCTCGCGTAAGAATAACGCTTTGACTGCCATCAAATTTATTAAACTTGAGAGCAACATAACGTACTTCTTGGTTGTCTAGTACTTGGATAGCTGAAGCAGCCGAGTAGTTATAACTCGTAGCTGCGTTAAGCTGACTGTTAGTACCAACAATACGTTGGAACTGATTTGCCCAAATGTTAGTTGAGAAAATACTGATAAAAAAGCAGGTTAACAGAAGTTTCATAATCTATATATGGAACGAATAAAAAGAACTATGAGATCTAGATCTAAATAGTTGGTTAGAGATAGTTGAAGACTGTTAGAGATCGTTGGAGATAGTTGAACTCTATCTTTAAACAACCAACCATTTAACAGTTTACCATTTTTCCCTGACAAACGTAAAAAATAAGAGAGTAAGTTAACCGAAGTTAATTTGCTCTCCTATTTATAGACAGGGTTTGGTTGTTTTGGGTTGTTTATTACTCATGATGGATTGCATGAGAATGAAATAATTATGTTTGTTGTATCTTTGATTGTTGTGTTCTTAACAGTTGTCTTGTTTGTCTTGTGTTTTTTAACAGCTGGGTTTTTTCAGTTGTGTTTTGAACTGTTAGGTTTGAACGGTTACGTTAATCTTGAACAGTTGCGTTGTTTGCTATTTAGTTAGTTGTTGTGTTCGGTGTTGTTCTTGCTTAATTATGTTGTTTTGTATTGTACGTTTTACTTAAATCAAAAAGTGGAGTTGTTGTTTTTATAATTGAGGTTTTGATTTAAGAGGTTTGTATATTCTAGGTATCCTACCTAGTCTTTACTTAATCTAGAAATTCTATCTAGCTATGTGCTTAAGGTGCTTAAGGTAGTTTGCTTCTACCTTAAAGGGGATGAGGGCACTAAGCTATCTTAGCTATCTAAACTATTTTGGCTATCTTGATAGAGTAGTAAAAATTCGTAAGTTTAACTTGATTAGAAGTTAACTACGCTTAAAAGTACTAAAGTACCAGTAACAATAACAGATAAGATATTCATTAATTTATCCATGGTTGTCTCCTTGTGTTGTTATGTTTTAAACTGTTGTTTTTATGTTGTTGTTTTCTTATTTATATTATAAGGGTTGTAAATGAAAAAATCAATAAGTGAGTACTCACTTATTTAAACTTTTTTACAACTTTTTTGGAAATAACTTGGGGTTGAGGGAGAACATCAGGGATTTTGTAGGTAGTTTCATTGTATTTTTAGGAAGATGTGAGAGCTTTGGATACTATAGGGCAGAAAGACAATAACTAACTATAGAGGTAGACAATAACTATAGAGGCAAGAGCCGTAATGAGACTTAACAGTAGAGGAACTAGAGCAGTGAAAGAACTAGAACAACAGATGAACTAGAACAACAGATGAACTAGAACTCAAGGACTACAACATCAGATATGTAATAACATCAGAGGGATTACAACTATAGAGGAGAGGTTGCAGAGAATACAGCAACTGAAGATTCGTAGAATGTAAAAAACGAAGATTTTGCAATCTTCGTTCAGGTGGATATAAATTATGAAATATGTTGAGTTGTCTTATTTAAGTTTGTAGACTTTGTGGAAGTCATTAGCTTTTTAGCTCTGTGGTTGTTGGTTAGCTAGCTTTTGTGCTAGTCAGTTTAACTTTCAGATTTATCATCTGTTTTAGTAGCTGGTTGTGGGTTATCAGCAGAGATTTGGTAAACAGGAATATCTTCTGCATTGCTACTTTGTTTTACGGCTACATTAGCAAAAGAGAATGCTAAAGTAATAATCGCTAAACTAAATAATGTGAACTTCTTGAAAAAAGAAATTGCTGACATAGTGCCTCCGATGTTTTGAGTTTTTGGTTAATTGTGTATATGAAAGTTACTGTAATCTCTACAGTAGAGTAGGGTAAGCACAAAGGTTAGAAGTAGAGGCAAGGTTTTTTATGAGGTGTAACTATGCTTGTACCAGTGAATTAAATTATAGAGAGACTGTCTACATGCAATAGTTAGGTTATGAGCGTTAGGTTATGTGAGTTGGGCTACATACATAAGTATCTATTGAACATATCTAGCAACCATAGCTATCAACCATAGCTAGTAACCAACCATAAAAATGTTTATCTTGAAGCAGGAGTAAAGTCTCTGCTTAATTAAATCTGTCCTGTTGTTTTTGTCCTTGGAGGTGTTTGTACCTAGATGTTTTTGTATCTGTATCTAGATACCTTATGTACTTTTGGAGTACGTTTGTACTGTTGTATGCACCTTTGTACTGTTGTATGACTTTTGTACTCTCGTACTTGTTTGTTGTACGTTTGTACCTTTGCACCTTTGTTGTACAAATGCACGTGTACGAATGTACTGATCACCTTTATAGTACTTAACATCAGGTTTAGATAAAATTTCTCTACGTTCAAGTTTTTTGTGTTACTTAATATTAATATGAAGATGAAAAACTTATTTATCAAGAGGAAAATGAAAATTTTTTAGCCATCTACTTGTTATGCCAATCAGAGGGAGGCAACTTATAGAGCAAAAAACTAATTCATGTAAGCTTGGATTTAAAAAGAATTTGTAAAGCTTTACTAGGTATTTTCTAGGAGTTCGTCTAGAAAAGACCTAGAATAAAACAGTAATGATCAAGGTTGAAATAGTTGTAAGTAAGAATGAGTTAATTCATTTACAAATTTCTCTTTGATCTATATGCAAATAAGACCGTTTTGTAGTATTATTTAATCTTTAACTTTGTATGATCAAGTAAAATAATTCAAATATTCTTTTTATCTTATTTATATTTAAAAACTAGAGATTTATGGGAACTTTTGGTTTTCCGCTAGAAGCGGTACTAATATTTTTTGGAGTAATGTTCTTTTCGATTTACGTTGACTTAGTGGCTCACCGTAAAGTAAAAGAGATTACAGTTAAAGATGCATCTATCTGGTCAGTATTCTGGATTGGTTTAGCAGTAGCTTTTTACTTCTACCTTTGGTTCAGATTTGAAAAGACATACGCAGATATGTATCTCGCAGGTTATGTATTAGAAAAAACTCTGTCAATTGACAACCTAATGGTGTTTGTTGCTATCTTTGCTTCTTTTGGGATTAAGTCGCACTTACAACACCGTATTCTGTACTGGGGTATTATTGGGGCTTTAGTATTCCGTGCGATCTTCGTTCTAGTAGGTACAAGTTTATTCGCTGCAAGTCCATGGGTAGGTTTTGCCTTTGCTGCCTTTGTACTATGGTCTGGTTGGAAAATGATGTCTGCGAAAAAAGAAGAAGAGGAAATCGAAGACTACACTAACCACTGGTCAATCAAACTAACAGGTAAACTTTTCCCTGTGTACAAAAAGTTACACGGTGAAGCTTTCTTTGTTAAACACAATGAACTTCCAGCAGAAGAAACTGATGCTAGTTCAAAACTTGCAAATGTAACTCGCAAAGGTCTTTACTATGCAACCCCAGCATTCCTTTGCTTAATTGCAATTGAAGCATCAGATTTAGCATTTGCTTTTGACTCAGTACCAGCAGTTATTTCTGTAACTCAAGAGCCGTTACTAGTATATGCGGCTATGATCTTTGCTATTCTAGGTTTACGTAGTCTTTACTTTGTTTTAGCAGCGTTAACTAAGTACTTAGTTCACTTAGAAAAAGCAGTAGTTGTTCTGTTATTCTACATCGGGATTAAGATGGGCATACAGTCATTCGGTATGGTAACCGGTAACGAGCACTTACATATTCCTTCAAGCTGGAGCTTAGGTATCGTTCTAGGTGTACTAGCTTTAGGAGTGATTGCTTCTTTACTTTTCCCAGGGAAAAAAGAAGCTCACTCTGTAGAAGCACAAGGTAAAACAACAGAAACAGCTCCTGAAGCAAAAGTAGAACAAGCGCAAGCTACAGAAGCTAAAGACGATAGCGCAAAATAATTTTACAATCAGCGCTAACTCAAGGTTAAGCGTGATTTAGCGCTAGAGTGATTTGGCGCTAGAGTGATTTGGCGCTAGAGTGATTTAGTGTTAAAGTTATTACAAATTACCATTTGCCGAGGTTGTTGAAGAGGGGATAGATAAGTGATAGGTGTTTGAGAAAACTGAGAAATCTATGTTAGTTTCTTAACTTGTTAACTTCTTAACTTGCTATCTTCTTATCATCATATTCTCTTAACTTCCTAGCCTAAGGAAATGGTTAAACATAAAAGCAATTTATTTTATAGCTCCCAGTTGGTAACGACGGGGAGCTATATTTTTTGTTTTAGTTTAACCTCATCTTATGCCTAGCCTATGCCTAGTCTTTGTTACTTTTTGAGCTCTTGGTCTTGGGCATATATTCATTTGGGGGTAATAGGGATTCCCGAACA
>NZ_NRHC01000139.1 GCF_003585885.1 Psittacicella hinzii
TTGAATAATTCAGCAACTTTTTGCGCAATAATTTCGTTACGAGCAGCTTGTAAGAATTCTGCATTCTCGTAAGCTTGTTTACGATATTCTGCTGGATTTTCGAACATAATTGAAACTTCTTCAATGTATTGATCTAAATCCTCTTGACTTACTACAATACCGTGCTCTTGGATGTAACGAGTTTGTACTAACTCAATACGTAAGTTATCTCTTTCTTCGTTAGCTAGAACTTCAGCAGTATCTTTGAATTTATCCATCTCTTCTCTAGTTAATTTAGCAACTTCTTGAGGAGATAGTTTTTTACCTTTAGGTTGAGTGTTAACAATGAATGACTCAAATCTACGGTATACATAGAACTCTACTAAGTTCTCTGGTAACTCTAGATCAGCGTATAACTCTGTTAGTTTTTCATTTAATTTATTTAAGAAGAATCTTACAGTGTTGATTTTGATTTCTCTGTCTAAGTTCTTTTTGATTTCAGCTTTTAAATCATCAAGAGTTGGATTTGCTTTAGAAGAAATAAACTCATTGATAAATGCTTCATCAACTTCACCTAAGTGACGTAATTTTACTTCTTTGACTTTTACTTTAACATTGTAGTCTTTGTCTTCAGTAAAGCGTAAGCTTGTTTCAAACTCATCACCTGCTTTACGACCAACAAATTCACCACTGAATTCTGAAGGGAATTGGTATGAACCAACAACTAAAGATCTTTCACCTGTAAATGGTGCAAACTCTAAACCATTTTCATCAGTTGCTACTACATCAAATACCACTAAGTCATCTACTTCAGCTTCTTTTTCAACTGTTTCATAAGTAGATCTTTGTGTACGTAAAGCAAGAATCATTTCCTCAACAGCTTTTTCTTCATCAACTACTGGGAATTCTACTTCAGTTTCTTTTAAATCTTTAATTAAAACTGTAGGAGCAACTTCAAATTTTAAAGTGTACTTTAACGCAGAACCATCTTCAGCCCAGTTAGCAGCGCGAGATAAAACGATTAAATTGATCTCTTTAGTTTGGAAGCTATAGTCAGCTAAACTATTTTGCTCAAAGAACTCAACTGCTTTGTTAGTTGCTTCACGACTTAAGTAAGGTTCAGCTACATTTAAAGGAACTTTACCAGGACGGAAACCTTGTAATTTGAATGATGGGGAAGAAGCTAATTTTTTTAGATTTTTTAAGTATTGAGCTTGGAAATCTGAACTGCTTACAGAAAATTCCACTTCTCTGATTAAACCATCTTTAGATAAAACTGTGAAACTCATTTTGTTTTCTCTTTATTT
>NZ_NRHC01000014.1 GCF_003585885.1 Psittacicella hinzii
TTTCGGGAATCCCTATTAAAAAGAGCTCGGTGTTTATCTAATGTGCAACCAAATTATTTGTATTGTTTTTCAGGTTGGTAGTTAGATAAGTCAATCTTATATTCTTGGAAACCAGCGTAGTCTAGACCTAGTTTAGTTAATGACCAAACTGAGTTGTTTAACGCATAGTTAACTGCTTTATCATCAGGAGCAGAGAAGATAACTACGTTTAATTGATCACCATTTGGTACTGGAACAAATGACCAGTTCACTGTGCGATCTAACGCTACTGGTTGGTTTTTCGAAGCTAATTCTTTGATATGGTTTGCAATTACTTCTTGTGAAGTTTCTAATGCAAGGTACACTACTTTGTTAGTACCTGTACCAGGGAACATACCAGAGTTAGCACGATAGTTATTAGTTGCAACTAAGAATTTGTCGTTGTCTTTAATCTCTTCACCGTTGTAAGTCATGTTAACAATACGACCAGAGTTTAAAGTTCTTGTTGGACGACATCTTGAGTCAAGTTTTGGATTCTTAGTAACGTCGATTTGGTAAGTAACACCGTATAACACATCATAGTTATAGGTTCTAAAGCCACGGTAGTTAATTAACTCTTGGCGTTCTTTGCTTTCTGGATAAATAGTATTATACACCCCAGTAGAACATTCTGCCCAATCTTTTAACTCTTTACCACTAACTTCAACTACCGCATAAGTGTTTGGATAAACATAAAGGTCTGGTACGTTACGGAACGCAAAAGTACCTTTGTCTACAGCAGTAAAGTTAGTTGGGTCATTGTGGCGCTCACCAAATTTAAATGGCGCAGCTGCTGAAACTAGTTTGTAATCTTTATATTGTGGGTTTTGTGCTACCCAAGCTTTTAAAGTTTCAAGTTGAATTTGGTTTACTAGTTTAACTGCTGGATCATCTTGGTATAAAGCTAAGTAGCCGTAGATGTTGTCGTTAAGTTTACCTAGAGGGGCATTAGCATATTTTAATACATGTTTATGAGTATCTGCATAAACTTTTACTAATTCAGCATCTTCTTCAACTAGAGGTTGACGATTTTTTACATCATAGATAGGACGAGCAAAACCAACACTTTGTTTTAAGTCAGCTTTGAATTTACCATCAGCTTGTTGTACAAGTACAAGGTCAACAATCCCGATGTGGTCAGCCCAACGCCCAGGCATTACAGATGGTACACCGTTAATTAAACCGCGTTTAATATCTGCACCTTTTACGTTAGCATACTCTTCAGATGGGAATACCCCGTGAGAGTGACCAAACATTACCGCATCAATTCCAGGAACACGGGTTAAGTTAATAACTTGGTTGGCAAATAATGAACTTGAAGGGTTTACTTGACCAATACCAGAGTGAGGTACGGCAATAATTACTTCAGCTCCTTCAGCTTTCATTTTTGGAATGAACTCTTCAGCTGACTGTACAATTGGTTTAACAGTTACTTTACCTGTTAGTTTTTCGGCATCCCATTGTAAAATTTGTGGTGGAGTAAAGCCAATATAACCAATTTTTACTTGGTGTTTATTACCATTTTCGTCAGTAAGAGTAGTTTCTTTGATAATGTAAGGAGTGTAGTAGTTTTTGCCAGTTTTTGCATCATAAACGTTAGCGTTGATAACTGGAATACCTGCTGTTTTTTGTGCACTGTCAACTACACGATCTAGGTAAGGTAAGCCATAGTTGAACTCATGGTTACCAAGGTTGGAAACATCGTAGTTTAAAGCTTTAAAGCCGATGTAAGCTGGGTGAATGGAGAAGTCTTTGAAGTTATTGTCAACTGCCCAAGTACCGATTAGACCACCTTGGATAAGGTCACCGTTGTCTACAAGTACCGAGTTAACTGCTTGAGCACGCGCTTCTTTGATTAATGAAGCTGCACGTGTAAAGCCATAGTGATATACAGGTTGATCTTTTAAATAATCGTAAGCTGTATAGTAAGCATGGATATCTGTGGTTTCAATAACACGTAATTTAATTACAGCGTTATTGGCAAAACTAGAAGCTGCTAAGCCCATAAATGCTAGACTTGCAGTTAATTTAGTAAAAGTTTTTGCATTTAGTTTCATAAGGAGATATACACTTTTTTAGTTAATGGAAAATCTCTTTAAAGAGATACTACTATTTTACAAAAAATTGCGCGATTTAGCTCGATCTTTTGTAGAAAAAGTTAAAATTTACGGCAAATTTGACAAGAACGGGAGCTTAAGAAAAGGCTCCCGTTCTTAATTAAATTGCAAAAATAGTTAACCAATAGTTGGAGTTAACTAACTTTTAGGTTAACTAACTTAGGTTTAGGTTAACCAATTTTGAGTTAACTAGCTTTTTTCGTTAACTACCACTACTAAATATTTCAAATATTTGTAGCGGTTGTTATATTACCGGCAACTATTTGTTGTGGTTGTTAATTAGGTTTTGTGGTTGATAGTTAGATAAATCAATGCGGTATTCTTGGAAACCAGCGCTATCTAAACCTAATTTAGTTAAAGGCCAAACTGAATTTTGTAAAGTCCAGTTTACAGCTTTATCATCTGGAGCTGAGTAGATAACTACATTTAATTGGCTACCGTTAGCAATAGGTAAGAATGACCAAGTTGGAGTTTTATCAATAGTTACTGGAGTACCAACCTTAGAGATCTCACTTACATAATCCATGATGATTTCTTGTGAAGTGGATAAGCTTGCGTAAACAATGTGATCAGGACCAGTACCTGGCATACGACCACCGTTTGCACGGTAGTTGTTAGTTGCTACTAAGATTTGATCGTCATCTTTAATTTCAGAGCCATCAGCGTATTTTAAATTAACGATACGACCAGCACCTTCAACGCCTGTAGGTTTACAAGTTGAAGTGTATTTTGCTGGTTTAGTTACGTCAATGTTGTAAGTAACACCGTAGAACACATCGTAGTTATAAGTACGATAGTTTTGGTAGTTAATTAGATCTTGGCGTTCCGAGCTATTTGGATCGATTTGGTTAAATTGTCCTGTTGAACATTCTAACCATTCTTTTACTTCCGCCCCAGTTGCTTTTACTACGTTGTAAGTATTTGGATATACGTAAACATCAGAAACGTTACGTAAAGCAAAAGTACCTTTGTCTACTGCCACAAAGTTAGTTACGTCATTGTGACGTTCACCATATTTAAATGGAGCTTGTGTAGATAAGAGGCGGTAACCTTTGTAAGTATCACCTTGTTCTGTTACCCATTTTTGTAGGGTAAGTAGTTGTACTTGGTTAACTAGTTTAACCGCATAGTCATCTTGAGTTAATGCTAAGTAGCCGTAAAGGTTATCTTCAAGTTGACCAATTGGTGAGTTTGCATATTCACGTGTTTTTGTATGTGTATCTGCAAGAATTTCTACTAAACCTTGATCTTCTTCAACTAGCGCTTTACGTTCTTTACCATTGTAAATTGCGCGCGTTGTTGCCACTGATTTAGTATGATCAACTTTCCATTTACCTTGGTCGTCTTGCACTAAAACTAAATCAACTAGACCTAAGTGATCACCCCAACGTCCAGGCATTACTGCTGGTACGCCGTTGATTAAACCACGTTCAACATCAGCACCTTGTACATCTTTGAATTCAGCTGAAGGGTATACTGCGTGCGAGTGACCGAACATTACTGCGTCAATTCCAGGAACTTTAGTTAAGTTAATAACTTGGTTCTCATATAAAGAGTTTGACGGAGCTGTAACCCCAATTCCCGAGTGAGGAATAGCAATAATTACATCTGCGCCCTTAGCTTTCATTTCAGGGATAAATTTTTCAGCAGTTTCAACAATTGGAGCTGTAGTTACATGACCTGTAAGTTTGTCAGCATCCCACTGCATAATTGTTGGTGGGGTAAAACCAATGTAACCAACTTTAATAACGTGTTTGTTACCTTCGGTATCAACTACTTCTTTTTCTTGAATAATGTAAGGAGTGTAGTAGTTTTTCCCAGTTTTTGCATCATAAACATTAGCGTTAATTACAGGAACTTTAGCTAAAGCTTGAGCGGTATCTACAACTTTTTGTAAGTAAGGTAAACCAAAGTTAAACTCGTGGTTACCTAAATTAGAAACATCATATTGCAGGTATTGGAAAGCTTGGTATGCTGGGTGAATTTTGTAAGATTTGAAGTTATCTTCTAGAGCCCAGTTACCAATAATACCGCCTTGGATTAAGTCACCATTGTCAACAAGAACATGGTTAGCTACTTCAGCACGTGCTTGTTTGATTAAAGAGGCAGTACGGGTTAAACCGTAGTTTTGTACAGGTGCATCTTTGAAATAATCGTAAGCAGTATAGTAAGCGTGAATGTCAGTAGTTTCAATTACACGTAATTGTACTGTTGGGTTAGCTAAAGCTGTACCAGCTAAACCTAACACGATAAATGCTGAAGATAATTTTGCTAATCTTAAAGTTGAAGCTAATTTCATAATGCTCGTATAAAGTTTTTGCTTAAAGGAGCAATAACTTGAAAATTATCAAAGAACTCAGCTACTTAAAATACTCGAGGTACTCAAATCCACTAGTTATTTAACAACCTCAAAGTAATTACTTTCCTTTAAAAAGAAAATAAAACAAAACAAAGTGTAGTAAGGTCTGGGTGCTTAAGTTTTATTCCCCTGTAACTTTGTTTAGGAAGATTAGTTTGTTACTAGAGTAAGCTACTCAAGTAAGCCATTAGAGTAAAATTAATCCCTCAGCATTAATTTCTCTGGACTAATCTACTTCTTTACAATATTTACAATAGATACAAATGGTTTTTGTGATTTGCTTTTGCTCTTGCTTTTTGACTTTGTTGCTTTTGCCTTGATTTTAATTGGCAGAAGTGAAGAGTTAACCAAAGTTGTAAACTTAAAACAGTTACCGCAGTAATGAAATTAGTTTTTGTTTTAGTTTCTCGTTCACTAGAAAAATAAGGTAAAAGCTAGAAGAAAAATAAAAGCAGTTGTAAGGAAGAGAACAAGGAAAGAAAAATTAAGACGCTTAAACCTTATGCTCTATTTTACTGAAAATAGATATTTTTATTGTAATATTTTGCTAAATTTGTGAAGAAAGTCTCACATTGGGAGAGGTGAATGATTAGGAAGTTGCAATTTAGGTTTGGATTGCAATTTAGGTTTGGATTTTGTGCTTTAGGGTGTTGAGAAGAGTAAATGAGAAAATTGCATGAGTGAAAACCTCCAAATGTTAGTTTTAGATTTTGTGTCAAATTTGGGGGACAGCTCACAGAGGTTGAGAAAAAATTACCTTGAGAAAATTAGAAATCATCTCAAGAAATTGAGAATTTATTTTGAGATAATTGAGACTTTAACCTTATAAATTGTAGGTCAATATGGCTGGAAGAAAGGATAAAAAATGTTAAGAGCAGTTGCTAGTTGCTCGATTGGCAAAAAATTTTTTCTTATGAGAAAATTACGCAAATAAAGCAAAAATAAGCTAAATTATCTGCACAAAAGTCAGCTAAACCTCTAGTCTTAGGTTAAAATATAAGTAACTCTTGAGAAACCGCATAACTCTGCCATAGTCAAGATAGAAGGCTATTAAGATTTTTTTAAAACTTCTTAGCATTTATCTTGTCTAAGGTTTGTAGTTTTTCGAAAGTTTAACTATCATTTCTTAATCAGTAAATGATGTAAAGGTTATTAAGGTTTCTTTCTTTTTTAGTTAAACAAAAAGCATTCATTCAACAACTAACCAACTAAAAAAAGAGAAACTTTAACAACTAGAAAAATAAACTATACCGTTCGGCTTATCTTAGTTTTTAGGGTAAGCCTATTTTTTGCGCAAAATTTGCGCATAAAAAAGAAGCAAGCGGAGAACTTGCTTCAAGAGTAGAAAGAATTTGTGTAGAAAAAAATCAATACGATTATATTTTGTAAAAGAGAGAATACAAAATAACATACAAGGAGAAAAATGAGATATTGATCTTTTTACTAGACCTATGGAGATAAAAATATGATTTATAACTAATACGAGTATCTTTAAAAGCAAACATCTAAAACAGATAAGGAAAGGAATAAAACAACACAAGGTTACTAAGTGTCGACGGGATAGTATCAAGCATTGTTTACAAGGACAACTGATTAAAAAAGGACGACGAACTCTTTTTTAATCAAAAAAACTTATCTATCTACAACAAAAAGATGTATAGCAATTAAAGAGAAACAAATAGATTAATAATAGACTAAGGAGATTTTATTATGATCTATAATTCAATTATAGCATGATTTAATTTACTTGTGTATAAAATTGCGTAAAAATTTTAAAAAATTTCTACTCAATTTTCAAAAGGTTATAAAGCTAAACATAAGTAGAGTACAAAGCTAGATAAATACGGTAAAAAGCTAAATCTTTGCCATTTAAATAAATGCAAATTCCCTTTTGATCAACTTTCAAATATTTTCAAATACTCATAGTATCCCAAAGTCAATTACTATCTTCCAAAGTTAATTACTATCTCCCAAGGCTAATCACTTTTTGGGGTGATAATCCCCTATTCATGATTACAATTGCCTTATATCATGATCTTGGAGGTTTAATTGTATAAATTTATGTTTTAGGGCTTTACAAAAGTTTTAACTCTTTGCTATAATATTTAGCAGATAAGTACTCATTTCTTGCTTGACATATTTAGTCAAAATCTTTTTCTTTTAATTAGTTTTATCCTTATTATTTTTTAAAGAAGCTCATATAGTTACTCTTATATTTCCTGAATAAGAGTCTGATAATAGGTTAAAACCCCATTCTTTACGTTCAATTTATTAAAAGAAAATCCTTGTTAGTTTTTGATTGTGTGATCTAAATATTGGTCATGATTTGTAATGTCCCTTTGACCAGTTTTAGAATTTCTGTAAGAAATGTTTAAACTTTATTATTTGTTAAGTTTTTAAATAAGCTCAACACTAAGGTTCGTCTATCCTTAGTGTTTTTTTGTATTTAAGATAATGACATCATCGCAACATCATAATCACAGCCTGAACTTTGAATGGTTAATTTTGCTGTTATGATTTATTGCAACCTATTACGACTTTACTGAATAAAGGCAAGATTTAGGGGTGAGAAGAAATACTTCTCACCCCTAAGTCTTTGTCAAAAATCTTTGTAAAAGCTGATTCAAGTAAAAGCTGATTCAAGTAAAAGCTGATTCAAGTAAAAGCTGATTCAAGTAAAAGCTTATTCAAGCTATTGCACTTAGCTATTCGCAATTGTTCTTTGTGATTAGCCGAGCTTTGAGCTTTGTGGTTAAATTATTAAGCTTGAACTGCTTCTGAAAGGATTTGTTTTAATTCACCATTCGCTTGTAATTCAAGAATGATGTCACATCCACCAACTAATTCACCTTTAACCCATAATTGTGGGAAAGTAGGCCAATCACCGTATTCTGGTAAGTATTGACGGATTTCAGGATTTTGTAAAATATCAACAAAAGCAAAGTCGATATTTTGGTCAATTAAAGCTTGTACTGCACGTGCAGAGAAACCACATGAAGGGAAACGAGGTGTACCTTTCATGTAAATAACGATTGGGTTTTCTGTAACTTGACGTTGAATACGTGCAAATACTTCTTCTTTAGTAGGCTGTTGTTTTACTTCTTCAGACATATAATTCTCAATAGATAAATAGAAACTTTCGAAAAAATTATAACATACCTAAACTATTTCTTGTTCAGGATCATATTCAATAAATTCTTCGCCGTCAAAGTATGCTTGCAAGATTAAAGCTGCGCTAATGGCATCAACTTTATTTTTTTGTAGTCCTTTATACGCATACTTATCAAAGATAAACTCTTTGGCGCTGGTTGTAGTGTTGCGTTCATCAATAAAGTACACCGGAATGGTAAAAATCTTATGTACCCATTTAGCAAAGGCAATGACTTTAGGAGCAACATTAGTTAAACTGCCGTCTTGGTTACGTGGTAAACCAACCACAACTGCTTTTGGTTGCCATTCTTTGACGAGTTTATCAAAACCAGCATGGTCAACCTTGCCTTTACTCATACTTACATGAGTAAGAGGTTGGGCAGTGTAAGTTACATCTTGCCCAATGGCAATACCGGTATTTCCTGTACCATAGTCGACGCCTAGATAGTAAGCCATAATTAAACTTCTCCTCTAGTCTAACTCAGCCAAGTCTAACTCAACTAAACCAAGAGTATTTGCCATTACCCCGTAGTAAATCTGCATGAGTTCAAAGAACTCGCCAAGGACAACTTGCTCATTTACTTTATGTAAGGTTGCATTAGTAACCCCAAGTTCAAACATTTGTTTGCAAATACGGGTAATAAAACGTCCATCAGAAGTACCACCACCAGTATCAAATCTTGCTTGGGTTTTGCCACCCGTTAATTGCCCAATTACCTTAGCTGCGTCTTGACAAAATTGATTGTCTTTTGGCGTAACAAACGACTCACCAGAGCAGGTAGTGGTAACTTCGAGCGAAGACTGAAGCTCTGGGAAACGTGCGAGAACTGCATTTACACGCTCTTGGAGGCTTGCGTAGCTGTGCTCGTCGTTAAAACGAATGTTAAATTGGGCACGAGCTGTACCAGGTACGAGGTTAGTAGTACCATCACCAGCAACTAGTTCAACTAGTTGGAAACTGGTTGCTGGGAAATTACTATTTCCTTGGTCAAGTTGCATGAGTTCAGTTTGTAGTGCATGCACAACCGGAATAAGTTTGTGGATTGGATTATCAACTAAGTGAGGGTAAGCAACGTGTCCTTGCTCACCTTTAGCTGTAAGCCACCAAGAAGCAGAACCACGACGTCCATTACGGATAATATCCCCTACTTGTTTACTTGAAGATGGTTCGGCAATAATACACCACTCAAGTTTTTGTTGGGTAGCTTCAAGTTCTTCAACCACATATTTAGTTCCGTGTAGAGCTTGAGCTTCTTCATCTGACGTAAAGAGGAAAGCAAAGCTTACGCTTTCACAAGCATCAGTTCCGGCAAATTTATCAAGTAGAGCACAAGTTGCAAATACACTTGCAATTAAACCACTTTTCATGTCAGTAGCACCACGTCCAACAAGACTATAGTTTGGATGTTGGAGGTATTGAGCAAAGCTACTTTGTTGCATGCAACTAAAAAGATTTTTAAATAGCGAAGCAGCTGGGGTTTCACCTTGCTTGTGACTAACATAGTCATCAACTTCTTCAATAAATCCGTAAGGATTTGCCACTAGATCTTCATGAAAATCTGGAGAAAATGGAGCATTTACTGTCCACTGTTCAAGGTTACCCGCAGGTACTACATCTGTATGCCCTGCAAAAGCAAAAACTGGTAAATCAGACAGTGGAGGCACATCTTGTCCATCAACTTGTCCGCCAGCTAAACGCGCAAGGGCAAATTGACTTTTTAATTCCTGCCAAGAGACAGTTTTGTTTGGGTTTTCTGGAGAAAGAAGAAAAGTTTGTTCAAGATGTGGTTGTACAGCTTGTACAAGTTTACTTTTTTGTCCTAAGCGGAGAAATAGAGTATTTGTAATTCCTTCATGGTCAAAGTTAATAGCTTTGAAACCATATTGCTCGAGAATTGTCGTAAGATCTTGTTGAATTTCTCCATCTTTAGGAGTTACGGTATTACGGCTAATAAAGTTCTCGAGAGTTGCAAGAGCAGCCGTATAGTCAATTGGCGCTACTTCTGGATCTAAGAAGTAAGGCGCAAGTGGTTGAGGGTGAAGTAATTGTGAGAATTTAACTTTATTTTGCATAAGAAAATGATGAATTTGTCATTTATTACAACTATGAGTTGTTATTTATCACAACGATGGAGTTGTTATGTCTTTGTATGAGTTGTCTTATATTTGTTGAGAAACTATGAGTTGTATTCTATTTGTTTTCCCTTTGTTACTAGAGAAAAGGGTAAGAAGCGATTTGGGTTTAACCAATTTAAGTTATTTACTTAAACAGTTTTAACTGAACAGTTTTAGTCAAACAAATTTAACCTAACAACAATTTTTTACTCGCTGTTATGTTTTACATTCTTCCCTGTTGAGCTTAAGCAAAATTTGCTTAAACTCGACAGTTTTGTCCTTAACTTTATTTTATTACAATTTTATAAAACTTTTGCGAGTTTAGGCTCTTTTTTCTTGGGAAGATTAGCGTAAAAGAGGCTTTTATGTTATAATATCTAGTTTAGATACGCTTTAGCGAGAGGCTAAGGCTCAGGTTTAGAATTTACAGATGTAAAAATTCCCCCTTCAAGAGATTAGAAGAGATTAGAGGGGGATATGCTTATTAATTTTTTCTATGAAAAACATTAGAAACTTTTCTATTATTGCGCACATTGACCATGGTAAGTCAACTTTATCAGATCGTTTGATTCAAACTTGTGGTGGTTTGACTGACCGTGAAATGCAAGAGCAACTCCTTGACTCAATGGAACTAGAGCGTGAGCGTGGAATTACCATTAAAGCCGCTTCGGTTACTTTGAACTATAAAGCTAAAGATGGTCAGGACTATCAATTAAACTTTATCGATACTCCGGGACACGTGGACTTTTCTTATGAAGTATCACGTTCATTAGCTGCTTGTGAAGGTGCTTTACTAGTAGTTGACGCTGGACAAGGTGTTGAAGCGCAAACTCTAGCTAACTGTTACACAGCTTTAGATATGAATCTTGAAGTGGTGCCAATTTTAAACAAAATTGACTTACCAGCAGCAGATCCTGATCGTGTAGCAGGTGAGATCGAAGATATCGTTGGCATTGAAGCACACAACGCGGTACGTTGTTCTGCAAAAACTGGACAAGGTATTGAAGATGTACTTGAAGAAATTGTCCACAAAATTCCAGCACCAGAAGGTGACCCTGAAGCGCCATTACAAGCTTTAATTATTGACTCTTGGTTCGATAACTATCTTGGAGTTGTGAGTTTAGTTCGTATTAAAAACGGTACTTTACGCAAAGGCGACAAGATTAAAATCATGTCTACTGGCTTAAACTACGGCGTAGATCGTCTTGGGGTGTTTACACCAAAACAAACTGACAAAGACGTTTTACAATGTGGTGAAGTAGGTTGGGTAGTATGTGGTATTAAAGAGATCCTTGGTGCTCCAGTTGGTGATACCATTACGCATCAGCACCATGGTGCAGCGCAAAACTTACCTGGTTTCAAAAAAGTAAAACCACAAGTTTATGCGGCAATCTTCCCAATTAGTTCAGATGACTATAACGCTTTCCGTGACGCGTTACAAAAGCTTTCTTTAAATGACGCTTCGTTATACTTTGAACCAGAAACTTCTGAAGCGCTAGGCTTTGGTTTTAGATGTGGTTTCTTAGGTCTATTACACATGGAGATCATTCAAGAGCGTTTAGAGCGTGAGTATGATCTTGATCTAATTACAACTGCGCCGACAGTAGTTTATGAAGTAGAGCTTACTAATGGTCAAGTAGTATATGTGGATTCTCCATCTAAACTACCTCCAGTAAACAACATCGAAGCAATTAACGAGCCGATTTCAGAATGTAATATCTTAGTACCACAAGAGTACTTAGGTAACGTTTTAACTCTATGTCACGAAAAACGTGGGGTACAAACGAACATGGTTTACCACGGTAACCAAGTAGCTTTAACCTTTGAAATTCCAATGGGTGAAGTGATCCTAGACTTCTTTGATCGCTTAAAATCTACTTCTCGTGGTTATGCTTCGTTAGATTACAGCTTCAAACGTTTCCAACGTGCGCCAATGGTGCGTGTTGATGTTTTAATCAACGGTGACCGTGTGGATGCTCTATCTCTAATTGTACACCGTGACGATGCACGTTCACGTGGTTTACAATTAGTAGAGAAGATGAAAGAGTTTATTCCAAGACAGCAGTTTGATATTGCAATTCAAGCAGCTATTGGTAACACGATTATCGCACGTTCAACGGTGAAGCAATTACGTAAGAACGTATTAGCAAAATGTTACGGTGGTGACGTTACTCGTAAACGTAAACTATTAGAAAAACAGAAAGCTGGTAAAAAACGTATGAAACAATTAGGTAACGTTGAAGTACCACAAGACGCTTTCTTAGCAATCTTACACGTAGGTAAAGATTAATGAAAAATTCTGCAAGTTTATTAGCCTTTGTTACGGTAATTCTTCTTTTTGTTGTCCTGTATAACATCTTCATGGATACTTTTGCAAATGGTCTGTCGATCATTTGGGTACTAATGTTAGTTGTGTTTTTAGCAGCTTACTTTGTAAGAAGATTTGTATACTTACCACGCTTTCAGCGTGAAATGGCAGCAGAGTTAAATCTCGAAAATCCTGAACTTGAAATTAAAACTAATAAAGAATTAAAAAAAGGTGCAGCAGTAAAAGCTCGTCGTACCTATTTAGGGGAGCTTTCGAGCTACTTCTGGTTTTTCTTTATTATCTTTATCTTCCGTTCATTTATCTATGAACCATTCAAGATTCCTTCAGGATCAATGCAACCAACATTAGAGATTGGTGACTATATTGCGGTAAACAAACACCACTATCGTTTACAAGATCCAATTTGGCAAAAAACAATTGTTCGTTTTGCGCCAGTTGAGCGTGGTGATATTGTTGTCTTCAAATCACCGACTACTAATGAAGATTGGATTAAACGCGTAATTGGTTTACCGGGTGATATAGTGCATTATGATCAAATTCGTCAAGAGTTTATGATCATTTCTGACTGTATGATTCCAGAATCAGTTTCACGTAAAGTAGATTGGAATTACCCAGAAGAATCTCTTGAAAGAGGTTGTAAAATTAGTAAAATTACTTATGGTGCTTTTTCACCAAATTACAACTATTTTTACAACGGCAGTTACCAAAATATGCGTAGTGAAACTTTAACTACTGCCTCTGGTAGTGAAGTTACTCACTATACTTTACAAAATCCATCACCGTTAAATTTTGCGGCTGCAAATATTTATCGTCAACCAGGACAAACTCCACTAACGTGGGTAATTCCAGCGGATCATTACTTTATGATCGGGGATAACCGTGATAACTCACAAGACTCACGTTTTGTTGGACCAATTCCTTTTGAAGCAATTGTTGGTAAAGCAGAGTTTATTTGGTTTGCTTTAAAATACAACAGCCAAAATGGTAGTTTAGAAGGAATTAACTTTAGCCGTATTTTTACCGGCTTATATCAACACGTTTCTCCAACTGAATAAAACTTTATAAACAGTTAATAAAGCTCTAAGAGTTAAATCTTTAGCTTTATTTATAGTTGTACAGAAAAATTTGATATAACCTATAAAGGTGATAGTTTTCAAAGGATGAGCAAGATGTATAATCTTGTTCATCCTTTCTTTTATTTGTTTTTGCGAAGAGAGCAGTCTGTCTACCAAACTTACCAACGTATTACGAAATTACCTTTGCAATATTTCTAAACTCCCTTGCATAATTCCCAAACTCCCTTTGCAATGTTCCCAACCCAAACACCTCTTTGTAATGTTCCTAAATTCTCCGACGTTATCCTCAGAGTAACCCTAAATTTTTTACGACAATACCAATTTTGTTGAAAAAAGTGAACTTTTTAGGAGAACTCCCAATTTTTTGCAAAAAAACTTACCACTTGCAACAGACGATTAAGTAAAATTTCTCCCCGAAACTCTAAGGACAATCCTCATTTTAATGGCTATTTTCTTTAAAAATAACCTCGAGGTAACCATAGAGTAGATTTGATCTTGGTAAATCTATTAATAGTTAAAGCTTTTTCATAAACTTGTTTATTTGCCGAGGTAAAAGTTATTTTAGCTTCGTGGGGATAGTTGTCTAAAAGAGTTTATTTTTCAATAGGTTATTTTGTAATTGAAGACGGTTATCATCTGCAAATAAAAATAGGTAAAAAAGGATAAAATTGCTATTTTTACTTGAATTTTTATATAATAGCCGGGATATTGAAAGAGTCAGGAAGATAAAATTTTTATTTAGTAACTTTACACAAAAAATCTTCCGGTCTTTAGGCAAATATCCGTTTTATCATCAGAGGCTACTTAGATTTAATGATTGAGAAGAATAGTTATAGCTGGGTACTGTGGTACGAGCAACTAGATAACTCTTTTAGCTGATAAAGCGATATAGATTTTTAAACAACACAAAGTACAAATAACACAAAGTACAAATATTTTAACTATTTAATTTTAGGATTAAGTTTATGGCAAATCCAACAGCGAAATATAATGCAGTGTCGCGTTCGTTACACTGGTTAATTGTTTTAACAGTATTAGGTGCATACGTTACAATCTTTACAGGTTTATACCCTTGGCACTTCTTATTTGGTGCGTTAACTTTAGTATTTGCAACTATTCGTTTAGTTACTATGCACGTATATGCAAAATCAGTACCTGCGATTGTTCCTGCATTACCAACTTCACAATTAGTTCTTGCTAAAATTGTAAAAATTCTTTTAGCTTTAATCTTTGTTTTAATTCCTCTTTCAGGGGTACTTTTCCGTCTATACTACGGTCGTAACTTTGCATTATTTAGTTGGGAAATCATTCCAGCTGGTGCTGTAACGCCAAATTATGATTTAGCTGGTTTCTTACATGCAAGTCACATCTATTTAGGTTACGCTGGTTTAGCGCTAATTGGTTTACACTCTGTAGCAGCTTTATACCACCACTACGTAAGAAAAGACAATACGTTAAAACGTATGATGTAATTGGTTAACTGATTGTAGTTAGCATCTTGTAGCAAGTTAGCTACTAAAAGCTACTTTAACGGTTGGGATAACCTCATTAAGATTATAAAAATAGCTAAGGCTAGAGCGATTTTGCTCTAGCCTTAGCTATTTCTTTTGTTTTTTATCAGCGGTAACCTTACAGTAGTTACTTTGAGCTACTTTTAGCTATTTTTAGCTACTTTGAGCTCATCTGTGCTACTTTAAGGTTACTCTCTTTAGTTGTAAGCTATTACTTCTCTGCTAATAAGAAAGCTTTTAATAGCTCGTAATCAGCATCTAAGTTTGCTGAAAGTAAAGGTAAATCTTTGTACTTAGCTAATTGCTCTGGTAAGGCAATTTCGCGTTTTAGAATATTTTCAACTTCACCTTTAAATTTAGCTGGATGCGCTGTACCTAAGAATACCCCAACTTGTCCAGGTTGTAAGTGATCTTTAAGGACACGATAAGCTACGGCACCATGAGGCTCTGAAAGGTAGCCCTCTTTATCTAAAGCAACAATAGTTTGCGCTGTAGTTTCATCGGAAACTGGAGCAGAGAATAAGTCTTGGGTTAAAGACCAGCCTTTAACACGGAATAACTCTTCAATACGTGGCCAGTTATTTGGACGTGAAACGTCCATAGCGTTAGATAAAGTTGCTTGAGTTTTATTTGGCTCCCATTTACCTGAAGCTAAATAACGTGGAACTGTATCATTAGCGTTAGTTGCAGCAATAAATTTACTAATTGGTAAACCAAGAGCTTTAGCTAGTAACCCCGCAGTTAAGTTACCAAAGTTTCCTGATGGTACACTTACTAACACAGGCTTATCAGTATTTAAACGCGCATATGCTTCAAAATAATAAGTAATTTGCGCTAATAAACGACTAATGTTAATTGAGTTAGCAGAGTTTAAACCAATTGCTTCACGCAGTTCTTGATCATCAAATGCTTGTTTAACTAAAGCTTGGCAAGCGTCAAAATCACCATTTATGGCAATTGTTTTAATATTGCCACCTAAAGTACAAAATAGTTTTTCCTGTAACTCAGAAATTCGCCCTTTTGGATAAAGAACAACAACTTCAATGTTCGGAATTTGATAGAAAGCATGAGCTACAGCTGCGCCAGTATCTCCTGATGTTGCCGTAAGAATAGTAATTTTACGTTCTTTGGCTAGTAAACGTAAAACTTGAGACATAAAACGACCACCAAAGTCTTTAAAAGCTAGAGTTGGTCCGTGGAATAACTCCAGCGTGTAAATGTCATCTTCTACTTTAACTACCGGAGCTGGGAAATTAAAAGCTTTAGTTACTAACTCTTTAATTTCCGCTTCCGAGAACTCATCACCAATAAATGCTCCTAAAATTTTAGTAGCGCGCTCTTGGAAAGGAAGAGCTAGTAGCTCTTGAATTTGCTCTGGTGTAAATTCAGGTAGTGAACTTGGAAAAAATAACCCTTGTTCACGTCCTAAACCTTGCAACACTGCTTGTTTAAATGAAACTCTTTCATCTGGATGTTTGATATTGTAAAATTGCATTTTCTATCCTTGCTCTCGTAAAAATCTCTCTAACTCTGCTTCACTTAACACACGAGCACCGTCAAAGTCGGTCTCACAAATGTGAATAAAGCCTTCTTCATTTTGTAAATAGTGCTCGGCAAATACTTGGCGCAGTTTTTCTGCGGTCTCATAGTTGTCGGTTAGAGCATAGTAAGTTGGTCCTGAACCGGAAATTCCGCAGGCTTTGGCACCAGCTTGGTATAACAGGGCTGAAAGCTCTTGGTAATTAGGTAATAGTTGTACACGATATGGTTCAGCCACATAGTCATGTAAACAATTTGCAGCTAGTTCATCATCACCAAAATACAGCGCGTGCACAAAACCTGCCATAAATGAACTTTGAGCAATAATCTCTCTACGGCTATAACTATTTGGCAGAATACGACGCGCGTCTTCGGTTTTAACTACAATACCAGGGTAAGCTAGAACCCAAATCCATTGAGAGAAAACCGGTAAGCTCACAGTTAACTCTGTTTGTTGCTGCTCATCAACCATTACCGGCTCGGCAGGCGCTCCTTGGTAACGTGGGTAAGCTGCTGGAAGCATGAGTTGTAAACCACCTAAGTATGCAGGAGCAACATTGTCATAATGAGGCGAGCCTGAAACTAAACCTTCAAGTTCTCCCATTAAAGTTAACATAGCATTTTTACCTAGTGGTTCACCGTGAAACTTATTTAACGCAACTAGCGCCGCTACTGATGAAGACGATGATGATCCTAGTCCCGAGCCCACTGGCATGTTTTTATACAGGGTTAAACTTAAAGGTTTAACCTTTAAGTTTAACTTGTCTAACTCTGCTTTAAATAATTTGTAAGCTGCAAAAACGAGATTTTTGTCAGGATCATTACCTAGTTTGCCGATAAACTTACCTTTACCGTAAAAAGCAACTGCTGGTAAAGAGCTTTCAACAAGACTTGTATCCCCCTCTTTAAAATCTGCAACGATAACTATATCGCCCAGCATTTCCCCATCAACACGTTTAACTGCCAAACCAAGTAAATCAAAACCAACACTTAAATTCGCAGAAGTTGCCGGAGCATAAACTGCTACTTGCATTAACGTACGCCTCCGTAGCTTTGTAAAGTTCTTAGGATATCAGAGAAAATTCCGGCAGCTGTTACATCATTACCTGCACCATAACCACGTAATAGTAATGGGATTGGGTTGTAATAATGCGTATAGAAAGCTAAGGCGTTTTCACCACCTTTTACTTTGTAGAGTGGATCATCTGCACTTACTTCAAGGATTTTCACCGCACATTTACCTTGCTTAATTTGCCCTACATAACGCATTACTTTACCTTCAGCTTTACATTTAGCTACGCGTTCAGCAAAAGCTTGATCTAGTTCAGGTAGTTTTGCCATAAACTCTGCAGTTGATAAACCTTGAGCAAAGTCTTTTGGTAACACAGGTTCAACTTCGATATCAGATAACTCTAGTTGTAAACCTGCTTCACGAGCAAGAATTAGTAGCTTACGCGCCACGTCTTGACCTGAAAGGTCATCACGTGGATCTGGTTCAGTAAAGCCAAGTTCACGTGCTTTAGTTGTTACTTGTGATAATGGTGTCCCCTCTTCAAGTTCCCCAAAGATATAAGATAGTGAACCTGAAAGAATACCGTTAAACACTTCAATCTCGTCACCGGCTGCTAAAAGATTTTGTAAATTCTCGATTACTGGTAAGCCTGCACCTACAGTTGTTTCGTACATTAAACGACGTTGCTCTTTTTGAGCAACAGCACGCATTTGACGATAATAAGCGTAAGAGGCAGTATTTGCTTTTTTGTTTGGGGTTACGATATTAAAGCCAGCTTCAAGTAAACGTACATAACTATCAGCAATATTTTGATTTGACGTACAATCAACAAATACTGGGTTTACTACGTGATCAATTTCACAGCGACGGATAAAGTCAGACAGAGTATACTCAAGTCCTTCTTCCTCGAGACGTAAACGCCAGTTAGCATCTAGGTTTAAACCTTTAGGGTCAAGTAACCATTTACGGCTATTGGCAATACCGCAAATTTGGATTTCAATATTTTTATTTGCAAGGTATTCTTTTTGACGAAGGATTTGGGAAATTAACTCGCTCCCGACCCCACCTACGCCGACAATGTAAGCACGGATTACTTGTTTTGTATTAAAGAGAGCACGGTGAGTTGCTCTTACTGATTCAATTACTTGCTTACCACGAATTACTGTTGAAATTGCACGCTCTGATGAACCTTGCGCAATAGCGATAATACTTACATTAGTTTGCGCTAAAGCCGAGAAGAAACGTGAAGCAATCCCTTTTAAGTTCTTCATGTTGTCACCAATTACAGAAACAATTGATAACTCATGTTGCACTTCAATTGGATCTAAGGCACCTGAAGCAATTTCAGCTGCAAATTCTTGTTCGAGCACGGCTAAACATTTAGAAGCGTCGCGTTCAGTACAACAGAAACCAATTGAGTACTCTGATGAACTTTGTGTAATTAGAATTAAAGAAATACCTGCACGTGAAACTGCTGAGAAGATTTTAGCAGCGATCCCTACTTGCCCAATCATTGCAGGACCAGAAACGTTGAACATAGCAATGTTGTTTAACGCTGTAATTCCTTTAATGTGTTGCTCTGAAGGTTTTACTTGACTAGCGTCAACGATTAAAGTTCCACAACCATTTGGATTTTTTACATTCTTAATGAGGCAAGGGATTTTATATTGCGCAATTGGGGCAATTGTTTTTGGATGCAGAACTTTAGCACCAAAGTAACTTAACTCCATTGCTTCTTGGTAGGAAAGCTCTGGGAGTAAAATCGCTTCTTCGACAATGTTAGGGTCACAAGTGTACACACCTTCAACATCTGTCCAAATCTCACAAGCACTTGCATTAATACACGCAGCTAGTAACGCAGCCGAGTAATCCGAACCATTACGTCCCAGAAGAACAATTTCTCCTTGTGCATTACCTGCAGTAAAGCCCGGCATTAAGTAAACATTTTTACGATTGAACTCAAAATCAGCAAAATTTGCACGTGAAGCTTCAACGTTAATTGCAGCTTCTAAGTAATTGTCGTCACTAGCTACAAAGTATTCCCATGGCTGGATAACTTCATTAGCTTGTCCTAAACTTTCTAGGTATTGTTGCATTAAGAAAATAGAACAACGCTCCCCAGCACTTACAATGTAAGCAAACTCTGCATCACTTAATTGCTTGTTAATTGCTAGTGCTTTTAAACTAGCTTCAATCTCGTTTAAGATTGCACCTAGACCAACAAACCATTTTTCACGTTCATTTTCTGGAGCTAAGCCGTTGACAATACTGTAAGTAATATCTTCAACTGCACCTAGAGAAGAACGATATGAGCCATCAGCTTGTGCTTGTCCTACAGCAGCATGCAGTAAGTTAGTAACTTTTGCCGGTGCTGATAAAACTACAGCAACACCTTCTTGTTCATAAGCGCTACGAATAATTTTTGCTACATTGGCAAATGCTTGAGCATTTGCTACTGATGTGCCACCAAATTTAAGAACTTTCATCTTGATACCTGTCTTAGTTAAAGTTGAGCAACTTAAAGTTAAAAAATTTAACTTCTTGCTGTCAGCTGATTTAGTCTTAGTTTAACTGTTAATTGAAATCTGAGTTTATACAAATTTGCCTGTTTCTAATCTTAATGGTACTTAGCGTATTTTAGTAATAGTTGAATGATCTTCAAGTACCCTAGTTCTATTTGCACTACTAAAATTAGTACAGCTTATAATTTTTAGCTACGCAAAAGGCGAGCCTAATGGCTCGCCCCTAGAGAGATTTTTTTACTCGGTAGCTAGCCACGCATAAGGAAGGACTAACTACATTACAGATAGGTAGACTTGAGAGACAATTTACGACTTAATAAAAGTCAAAGTTAAATTATTTTTTCTTGCTAAAATCCACCTGTAAATAAGCTAGTCTATTTACCTGTGGTAGTAGTTGAACTTAGTACCATAAAAATCTCTTCTAATTTTTTTCTTTTTTAAAACAAAATTTAATTAAGTTATATTTCTATCTTAGCATAATAATCTGCCAATGGCAGAAAATTATGTAAAAAAGAGCGCAAACTACTGAAATACAATACAAAAAAGTTTATTTCCATGTTGTTTGTTTCTCCTAAGGCAAGGAGAAAATAGCAATATAAATAGCCATTGAAATAGTCATCTAAATAGCAAGCGCAGTAGTTATCTCAAACAGAGAAGAGCAAAATTATTTTTAGTTTGGTTAGTATGATCTTTTTGTTTTCTCATTTTGTCTCTTGTCTCCTCAATTTGTCTCCTTGTTTTGGCGAGGCTAAAATTTTCACGTTAATTATTTCGTTCTTCTTCTCTTTTCTCCCTCGGATTTTACTAATAATTAATAAAGTTTTGGATCTTGCTCCCCTAGTTTATACTATAATAGTAATACTTTACATTTTTATAAACGTAATCGAATTTAAAAAAATAAATATCGCATGTCTTTGCTACAGAATTTAAAAAACACTAGTCAAAACTTATTACAAAAAAGTCGTCAAAAGCTAATTTCTCTCTTAACTAACAAACCTAACTCAGTTGAGAGTGTTGATGACCTAGAACAACAAATTGAATATTTAAATAACAACCAAGCGCTAGATATTCACATTGCTAAAATGCTTAAAGGGGTTTTAAGCATTCGTAACTTACGCGCACGTGATCTTATGATCCCAAGAGCTCATATTGATTACTTCGAAGCTGATGATTCTCTAAGCGAAGTACTAGATTCTGTTCTAGAATACGGTCACAGCCGTTATCCAATTCTTGATGATAACAATGAAGACCAAAGTCTTGGTCTTCTCTTTACTAAGGATCTCCTCCGTATCCTTATCAATCAAGATATTGAACAAACGAGTCTCCTAGAGATCTCAAAACCAATCAAAATTATTCCTGAAACTAAACACGTAACTACTCTTTTACAAGAGTTCCAAAACTCACATACTCACTTAGCTTTAGTAGTAAACGAGTTTGGTGAAATTTCAGGGTTAATTACCATTGAAGATATTCTTGAGGAAATTGTTGGGGATATCTCTGATGAGTTTGACAAGGATGACAAGTTTATCCAGCAAGTTAGTAAAACTTCGTTTGATGTTTTAGCACGTACCCCAATTTACTTATTCAACGAAGCCTTTAATGTTGATCTCTCTGATAGTGAGTTTGACACTATTGGTGGCTATGTATTTGGTTTACTAGGACACATGCCAGTGCGTAATGAATCAATTGAATTAGTAGAGGGTAAACTAATCGCTCGTATTACCCAAGTAAATGATCGTCAGATTTTAAAATTACGTATCCGTGCAATTCAAGACTTTTCCGTTGAACTGAACAACAAAATCAGAAATCTAGTTGTTGATGAAAGTGCACAAGAAGCTAAAGTAATTAGTGAAGCCTTATCTCCAGAAAATGGAGCTGACTGCACTGATGAAACAGCTCAAGCACAAGCTAGTGAACAAACAGTTGAACAAGCTAATGTAGCTAACCAAGAAGTAGCTTCGCAAGCTCCAAGTTCATCAGTAGCTGCAAGTGCAACTGCGAATGCTACAGCTACGCCAGAGGCTGATAATTTATCAGCAAATGCTACTTCTCCAGCATCTAAGGTAGGAAACGCAACAGTAGCAACAACGGTAGCAACAACATCAACTTCTAACTCAACAAGTACTAACACAAATGAACTTTCAGACACTTCTCAAGTTTCTCAATCGCAGCTCAAGCAAGAGCAAGAACAGCAAAAGCAGTTTGAACAATCTCAAGAGCAAACTGCCTCTGATTCTAATCCTGTTCAAGTTTCTCAGATCGAGAATGGGACAGCAACTACTCAAGCGCCTACTAAAGCGCAAGTAACTAACTCTACTTCGCCAACTAAGACGGAGGAGAGTAAATGATTATAACTAGTTGGGGAGCTCGTCTCCCTCTTATTCTGCTTGCAGCCGTAATAGGTTACTTTACTTATTTAGGTTTTGCGCCATATTACAATAGTGTAGTATTGTATATTGGTTTATTCTTCTATATTTTCTTTTTACAGTTCAAAGCGAGCGCAAAACGTGCGAGTTACCTATTTGTTTATGTTTGGGACGTTGCTTTTAGTTACGCAACCTTAAACTGGTTAAACGATGCGGTTAACTATTTTGGTGAGCTACCATTTGGAGTAAGTCAGCTATTAGTACTAGGTGTGAGCATGACTTTAGGTTTACGAAGTGTAATCCTAGCTGCGCTGTGGAATGCAAGAGGAAAATACTTTGTTTTCCTTCCACTACTTTATAGTGGGGTAACTTACTTATGGTACAACCTTGTAGCTAACTTTAGTTGGTTAAACTTAGCTTACGCTAATATTAATCAACTTGGGGTAACGCTGGCGCCAATTGGGGGTACTTATTTAGTACAGTTCTTCCAATTTGCCTTAGCTACCTTTATTTACGCGCTAGTACACCGTCTGGTAATTAGTCGCCAACAACCTATGGTGATGAGTTTAAGACGCCGTACTATTGATCGTCAAATTCGTGTAGCTTGGCGTACGGATTTTATTGCCCTGTTAATCTTAGTTGGTGGTTATGTTGCAAGTTTCTTTGTAACTTTCCAATTTACCAAAGCAACAGGTCCAGCAATTACTACTGCTTTAGTACAGCCAAACTTTTTATCACGTGATCGCCAGCAATTACAAAATCAGCCTCTTATGGTAAATCGCTATGAGAACCTGATTACCCAAACTCTAAATGATCACTCGATCACCCATACTCCAAAACTTTGGATTTTACCAGAAGCTGCATTAATGTCTTTTTACTCTCTAGATAAAGACCCGCGTTATGCTTCAAGTCCATATGTGGCACCTACACTTTCTTACTTAGAAAGAATTTATAATCCAATTTACCAAACAGGTGGTGATCTAGTATTAGGTATTTTAGCCGTTGCAAGTAAAGAGCAACAAATCCAATACTACAACACTGCATTAGTTCTAAGTGAACCATCTGCAATGGTCGGTGCAGTTCATGCTCCAAATCACCTAGAAACTTTAAACGAAAACCAACAAATGCTGGTACAAGTTTATAACAAACAACACCTTGTACCTTTTGGTGAATACGTGCCATTTGCTTGGTTATTCCAATACTTACCATTTGACGCAATTAAAGAGCAATTATCAAGCCCATTTGTTCAAGGCGCTAAATACCAAAGCAATTTAAAAACGCAGTTTAGTCAAGCTGCAATGATTATTTGCTATGACGCTCTTTTTGCGGAACAGCTAATTCGTCAAGTAAAAGCTGATACGGGTGTATTAATTAACATTAGTAACGACGTATGGTTTGGTGAGGAGCAAGGTCCAGCGCAACACCTTAATATTGCTCGCTATCGTTCATTAGAAAGCCAAAGATACTCTCTGCGTGCAACTAACAACGGTATTACCGCAATTATTAACCACAAAGGTGAAATTGTTAACTACTTACCGCAAAACAAAGCTAGCGTGTTAGTAGGTGAGTACCGTAACTATACAGGTGAAACTCTTTACCAAAAATACAATCGCTTAATTAACTTTGCTTTAGCTTTCCTATTCTTATTTGTAGTTGGTATTATCCGTATTCTAGTAGGAATTTTTACCAGCAATAAACGTAATGTTTAGTAGTAAAGCTAAGAAGTACAAACTTAGGTAGAAATGCTAGTTAGCAAAAACCAAGCTAACATATACTTAAGTTGACGCATACTTAAGTAAACAAAAACTTAAGCTTATGACAAATAATAGTCCCCCTC
>NZ_NRHC01000140.1 GCF_003585885.1 Psittacicella hinzii
AGAAGGGCAGTCTGCCCTGCTAGAAATCGACGTAACCTAATGTTATTTAGTAATTTATTTAGGAGAAAATGATCAATTTCGGGAATCCCTATTTATGAAAAATTAATCTGCTATAGAAATAGCATTCGATTATAAAATCGCATTGTTAGATAAGAGCTTATACTTGAATGTTAGCAAGTTACAGCTACAAAATTAACAATTTTACACTGTTATAATAGTGGTTAAGGTCTGTAGTGTATAAAAAGCACCGCAAATTAGGATGGATATCTTTATGCACTAGAGTGTTTACTAGGTGTTTATTGTATGCCTAATAGACTCTAATTAATAAGAGATAAGATTTATAATAAACAAATGACATGAGCTAACCTCATCTGCATTGTGGAGGTTAGCTCATGTTAAATTTTAGCTTTGTGCAATGTAAAACTCTACGGACTATATAAATGTGAAAATAGCAAAATAGAGCTATTTAAGTTTGCTTTATCAGAGTTATAGCTATATAAAAAATCAAAATGATTGGTGTAACTGTCTAGCGCTAATTTCTTGTTATTAAAATAAATTTCTAGATCGTTAAATATAGATATATTATTTAAGCAAATACTGAAGTTAATGTCTGTATAGTTTACAAAGGTATATACAAAACCTTCGTTATGATACTTATTGCTTTTTTCCTCAGTAATGCTAAAGATATTTTCTTCAATGGCTTTAGGGGTAAATTTTATTCGATTTCCTCTAAAAATACTACTCGCTAGACTTTTTACAATTGCTTCTTTTGTTATCCATTCAACAGCAATAATTTTTTCTTTAGCTAGCTGTGAGCTCTGATAATGAATTAAATTTTGCGGGTGTATAATCTTTTTAAGAAAAGCTTTCTCAGAGATCTTTAAGCTGGTTTTACTTGGTTCAATATCGATACCTAACAAAGGAGTAGGTATAAATTCTTTATCAGCAATTAATAAAGAAATAGCTGTTATACCATTGCTGTTTGAGAGATTAAAATCAATCAAATACGATGGTTTCTGTAAGATTTTCTCTACAGAAAATACACCTTGAGCTTGACTTGTAAGTACTTCTAGAGCCTTCTTAAGAAAAGGTCTACCAAGATCAGTTCTCGGTAGTTCTCTATAAGCTGGTAAACCTAAAACATTTAAGGTAAGCTGATTCCAGAAGTTAGTAAATTCTTCAGTAGCAAACTTAAAAATAAAAAGTTTAGCTTGCATAATTACTTTAATGAAAATCTGATAAAGTCGTGTTTTTCACCTTTAGTGATAATAAGATCAGCTCGTGATTTAGTTGGGGCTACATTTTCAACGTAATTTTTAGCATTAATTGTATCCCAAATAAATTTAGCTTTTTCTTCAGCTTCTTGATCTGTTAGATCAGAGTAACGCTTAAAGTAAGACTTTTCATCTCTAAAAGAATTATTTCTAAAGCTCTTAAAACGTTTAATATACCATTTCTCTAGAAGCTCATTATCAGCATCAAGATATATTGAAAAATTTAAGAAATCTAAAGGAGAAGTTTGATAATCTGGAGAAACTTGTAGTACGTTAAGGCCTTCTAATATAATAAAGTCAGGATTATCAATGGTTAAGCTTTCTTCACTGCGATCATAAGTGATATGATCATAGATAGGGGCGTATGTAAACTTTCCCGCTCTTATATTAGATAATACCTCTAATAGGTATTCTAGATCATAGCTTTCAGGGAAACCTTTGCGCATTAGTAAGTTATGTTGCTGTAAATACTCCAATGGATAAATAAAACCATCTGTATTTAAAATTTGTACTGTTTTTTCTAAGTAACTTTCTAATACCTTTTTAAGAATACGAGAAAAAGTACTTTTCCCTACAGAAACAGAACCTGTTACTCCAATAATAAAAGGAGTCTTTTGTTTAGTATCTTTTTTTACAAATGTTTGGTATTTTTGTAAAATTAAATTAACTAATGGAGCATATGAAGCATTAAATTCTTCATAACTAATTAATTTTTCATTAAAACCTAATAAAGGTTTTAATTCGTTTATATCTAGCGGTAATTTGCTCTCACTGGTGTTAGCCCATTGTTGAAGATCAAAACTTTTGAATTCTTTACACAAATGATTATTTAAGTTAGTGTGCATAATAAATCCCAAATAAATGGGGATAAAATAAAAAAACGAAATTATTTTATCATGTATTTAACTAATTTTTGATTAAAAAATGGTTTTATTAAATTTTTTAAGGAGAAATCTAGAAAAAATTAGTAAAAAATGCAGCTTAAAAAACAATCTTTTAAGAAAAAAAATATTTTTTTATTCGAAAAGCACTTGCATTTAGAACTTTAGTCGTCTATAATAGACCTCGTTGAGTTAAGGAAGAAAAGAAAAAATTACTTAACAGCAACAGGATTTTATATAACAAGTTTTAATATTGTGGAGAGGTTCCCGAGTGGCCAAAGGGATCGGATTGTAAATCCGCTGACTCAGTCTTCGAAGGTTCGAATCCTTCCCTCTCCACCATTTCTCAATACTGCAGGCATCGTATAATGGCTATTACCTCAGCCTTCCAAGCTGATGATGCGGGTTCGATTCCCGCTGCCTGCTCCACTTATTTATAAATAGAGATGTTGATATAGCTCAGGTGGTAGAGCGCACCCTTGGTAAGGGTGAGGTCGCGGGTTCAATTCCCGCTATCAGCACCACTAACAACAAAATATGCCGTCTTAGCTCAGTAGGTAGAGCAACTGACTTGTAATCAGTAGGTCATCAGTTCGATTCCGATAGACGGCACCATTACATTGGAGAGGTTCCCGAGCGGCCAAAGGGATCGGATTGTAAATCCGCTGACTCAGTCTTCGAAGGTTCGAATCCTTCCCTCTCCACCATTACATG
Organism: Psittacicella hinzii; assembly: GCF_003585885.1. Classification (GTDB taxonomy): domain Bacteria; phylum Pseudomonadota; class Gammaproteobacteria; order Enterobacterales; family Psittacicellaceae; genus Psittacicella. The sequence continues at coordinate 2,870 of NZ_NRHC01000140.1, forward strand.
CCGTCTTAGCTCAGTAGGTAGAGCAACTGACTTGTAATCAGTAGGTCATCAGTTCGATTCCGATAGACGGCACCATTTTGTTAACTTGAGATTTTTCTTAATATCTCAAAATAGTTCAATGCCGTTTTAGCTCAGTAGGTAGAGCAACTGACTTGTAATCAGTAGGTCATCAGTTCGATTCCGATAAACGGCACCATTATTTAAAAGGTAAGTAGTAATTTACTACTTACTTTTTTCTTATGTATAAAAAAAACTCCCTAG
>NZ_NRHC01000141.1 GCF_003585885.1 Psittacicella hinzii
TTTTAATTTTAAATCTTTTATCTCCCAGTTCCACCTAGAGCAAATTCTAAGTTGAAACTGGGAGATAGAGCTTATTTACCCCTTACCCCATTTGGGGGAAACCTCAGGGAAACCTCAACCTTTTTCTGAACATCTCTCTGTAGCCCTCTGTAGTCCCGCCCTAGAACTATACCTTGCTTACTAAATACAAATTCCAGTCTCACTCAAATCCACATAAGCCCAACTTTATCTGCTAGCCTCCAGACAGTTTCCTAAAATATCATTTTTCTTAGATATTTGTAACTTCCTAGCTTAATATTTCTCAGTCCTCTCTAAACTTCATTTATAATAAAGATCGTTATAAATTCATAATTAAAGACAGATTTTTAAATTTACTTTATGCAAGCTTTAGATTTTCCAGAATATCTACCTTTTAAAAAGAACTTTCTCTTACACTACAGCCCAAAATACTACTTTAATTACCGTGGTAAAGAAAGTTTATACACCTTTTGGCGCTATGCTTTAGTGCCCCTACTAGTTAGTATTTTATTCTATCTAGGTACAACTAAGATTATCGCTCTCTTTGATTACAGTTCGATTAATCCTGCAGTTGGCGCAAATTTTATTTTCTTCCTATACTTTGTGCTTTTTGTATTACCAACTACTTCAGCAATTGCTCGTCGCTTAAATACGACTAACTTCCATTGGTCAATTTCATTAGTTTTTCTTGTTGCTCTAATTGCTTGTTGGCTAGTGTTTAACGGTAATATTGGAGTATTAGGTTACTATGGAGAAGAGAATATTGAGTTCTGGACAAAACTATCAAATAGTCCATACTTATTGGTACTTACAGCTCTTTACCCTATTCCTTTTATTCTTTGTGCCTCTGACAAAAATAAATTACAGGCAAGTCGTCAAGCTGCTGATGATGAGTTCAATTGGAAAAATCCAAAAGATAAATCTCAAAAACAAGAAGCAAGTAAACCAAAACGTCGTTAGACAGCTAAATGAAATGAGGTTCATAGGTATTGATATCTCTATCTTGATAACTTAGTATCTTCGCGATGCTCCTATCCAATTTTATTAGTCGATTTCAATTAGTCGATTGAAGCTAATCTATTACAAAAGAAGAGTTCAAACTTAAAGTTTGGACTCTTCTTTTTTTGTTTTGAAGTATTGCTACTTTTGCAAGGTTAATTGAAACTATCAACCTAATACCAACATAAAGCTACTACCATTGCGAAGAGCTAAATCATTAACGTGCTGAACTTACAAAAACGCTAAACTTATGAACATGCTGTGCTTATGAACGTGTTGCGTTTACAAACGTGCATAGTTAATTTTCAGACTTAATCTTTCTTTTAAAACCCAGCTTTTTGTTATAGAGATTCTGATAGTTAAAGGAAGTTATTCTTCGAAAAAACCTTAACTTCAATCAGGTTACAAAATATCAGCATGACCTTTTATTGCTTTTATCTGGAAAAGCATTTTTTCCATTAATTTGTGCAAGATATGCTAATATCAATATATACGTGTATAAATTATTTGAAGAAAAACTAATTAAAACCTTCTCCATTATTTCATTTCTCTTTTTACTGCTCCTGCTTGGTTAATAGCAGATGTCAAAAGTAAGGGAAGAACGAAATAGTCCGGTCTTTAATTAGGTTTTTTAACGTAATTTAGCTATTCCGCAAATTCTCTAAGGTATAAGAATTGTAACAATGGAGTAAGCAACAAAGATTCTTTGTTGCCCTCCTAGAAAGATATAAGGATTTTCCATGCTTAAGAATTTTGTAAAATTTACCTTGTTAGCTACAAGCTTAACTACTGCTGGTTTATTAATGACGCCTATGAGTATGGCTGCAGATGTTCCAGAGGGAACAAAATTAGCAGCTAAGCAAACTCTTAACTTACAAATTGGTGATAACCCAAAATCACTTGATCCAGGCTTAGTAAGTGAAAGCATCGGTTCGAGAATTGTTAATAACTTATTTGAAACCTTAACTACTTACGATGCTAAGGGCAACATTGTGCCAGCAGCTGCAGTTTCATGGGAAAGTTCTGCAGATAATAAAGTATGGACATTTAAGTTACGTCCTGATGCAGTTTGGTCTGACGGTACCCCTGTGACAGCCAAAGACTTTGTAACTTCATGGCAACGTTTAGTAGATCCAAATACTGCTTCAGAATATTCTTTCTACCTTTCTGATTTAGGAGTAGTTAATGCAGAATTAATTACAGAAGGTAAAGCGCCAGTAGATTCTCTTGGAGTAAAAGCTCTAGATGATCACACTCTACAAGTTACTTTAGATAAGCCAGTTCCTTGGTTCTTAGAAGCAACGCCAATTTCAAATCTTGCTCCAGTACCAAGTCACTTAATGAAAGATTGGCCAAACTTTAGTAAACTAGTATCAAATGGTCCGTACTTACTTGAGTACAGCATGCCAAATGAAAAATATGTTATCGTTAAGAACCCTAAATTCCACTCTGCTGATAAAACAATTATTACGCAAGTAACTTTTAACGTAGTTAGAAGTGCAAATGACGCTTATAAACGTTTCCAAGCGGGTGACATTGACGCTTTCGCTGTTGAAAATGCTCAATTAAAATCACAGCTACAAAAACAAACTAGTGACAAGTTTAAAGTTGTTGCTGAACCTGGTTCAGTATTAAACTTCTATGAATTTAACTTCAGAGAAGCACCATTTAATGATGTACGTGCTCGTAAAGCGTTATTACTTGCTGTAGACAACAAGGAAATGGCTGAAAAAGTATTCTTAAATAACGTAACGCCAACTTCGTTATGGGTAGCTTCAGCAATACCTGGTGCTAATCAACTAACGCAAGCTCCTTACTTTAATCAACCTATGCCAGAGCGTATTGCTGAAGCGAAAAAACTTCTTGAAGAAGCTGGTTATAGCGCAAGCAATCCGTTAAAATTCTCAATCAATTACAATACTAGCGACACTAATAAGCTAGTAGCAATCATGCTTCAAGCACAATTTAAACGTGCGTTTGGTAATTTAGTTGATGTAAGCATTAACAACCGTGAATGGTCTACCTTCTTATCTGAAAGTCAAAGTGGTGTTTACCCATTCTTCCGTATGGGTTGGAATGCTGACTACTTCGATCCATCAACTTTCTACAGTATTTGGACATCAAATACCCCAATGAACTACGCTGCTTATAAATCTGCAGACTATGATAAACTCTTTGCAGCCCTATACAATACAAGTAGCGCACAAGAGCGTGTTGCTCTTTACCAACAAATGAATGATATCTTAAATAAAGATGTAGTTGGTATCCCATTATTTAGTTCATTAAACGTACACCTAACGGTACCAAACCTAGAAGGTTACACTACTCAAGATACAACTCGTCGTATTTACAATATGTACTTAACCGAGAAGTAATCTAGCTTTTATAAAAAAGATCCTACTTTTGTAGGATCTTTTTTGTATTTTAGGCTTAACTATTAATGAATTTTCTGCTAATATAAAACCTATAGCCTTAAAATTTTATCGTAATTTATAAGCAAATAAACAGGTTTTTTAAGAGGAGTTATTTATGTTGAAATGGCTTAAACTAAGCTTGTTAGTGACAAGCTTAATGGGCACGGGCTTGGTGACAGCTGCCTATGCAGCAAATGTTCCCCAAGGAACTAAGTTAGCAACTACCCAAGTGTTAAACATTGAAGTAGGTGATAACCCAGCTTCATTAGATCCAAATCTAATTAAAGAAACGATTGGTAACCAAATCGGAGCAAACCTTTTTGACCAATTAACAACTTATGATGAGTTTGGTCAATTAGTAGCAGGTGCTGCTCAATCTTGGTCACACTCTGATGACTATAAAGTATGGACATTTAAATTACGTCCAGAAGCTAAATGGTCTGACGGTACCCCTGTAACCGCTAAAGACTTTGTGACTTCTTGGCAACGTTTAGTAGATCCAAACACAGCTTCAGAGTATTCTTACTACCTAGGTGATCTAGGCGTGTTAAACGCTAAAGCAATTAGCGAAGGTACTCTAGATAAAAGTCAATTAGGGGTTAAAGCTGTTGACGATTACACTTTCGAAGTTACATTAGAAACAGCTGTACCATGGTTCTTAGAAGCTACTTCATTAGTGGTACTTTCTCCAATCCCTACACATTTAGTGGCTGAAGGTAAATGGCCAAACTTTAACAACTACGTTGTTAATGGTCCTTATACTTTAAAAGCAGCTGTACCAAATGAAAAGTACACTTTAGTTAAAAATGATAACTATTGGAATGCTGAAAAAACAGTTTTAACTGAAGCAAACTTCTACGTTATCCGTAATGCAAACGATGCTTATAAACGTTTACAAGCTGGTGACTTAGATGCAGTTAAACTAACTACCCCTGCATTAAGACAAGCATTACAAGGTAATACTAAGTACAAAACTTTAGAATCAGCAGGTTCATATACAGTATGGTTTGCTTTTGGTAACAACAAAGCACCATTTAATGACTTAAATGCTCGTAAAGCAATTCTTTACGCAATCAATACTCAAGATTTACAGCAAAAAGTTTTCCGTAAAACAGTACAAGCTACTTCAGTTTATGCTTCTTCAGCTTTACCAGGTGTTGCTGAACATTTAAAACAAGCAGCATACTTTGAAATGCCATATGAGCAACGTGTTACTGAAGCTAAAAAATACTTAGAAGCTGCTGGTTATAACGAAAATAACCCATTAAAATTTGAGATTTCATACAACACTAATGAAATGTACAAAATGGCTTCAATTGCGATCCAAGCGCAATTAAAACAAGTATTTGGTAATGCAGTACAAACAAGTCTGACTAATACAGAATGGTCTACTTTCTTATCTAACCGTCACGCTGGAATCTATGATTTCTTCCGTGCTGGTTGGGGTGCAGACTACTATGAACCATCAACATTCTACGGAATTTGGACATCTAACAACCCAATCAATGATGGTAAATTTAGCTCTGCTGAATACGACAAATTATGGAATGATCTATACACTACGCAAACTAGTGAAGAACGTTTTGCTTTATATCAACGTATGAATGATATTCTAAACGATCAAGCTGCAGCTGTTCCTCTGTACTCACCAGTTGATACTTTTGTAACAGTGAAAAACCTTTATGGTTTAGTAGTTGATGACAACATCCGTCGCCTATTTAACATGTACTTTACTGCAGAGTAAAACAGCCATACTTTGCAAATTAGTACTGTAGCAACTAGGATTTCAAGGAGATTATCTCCGGAAATTATCTAAATCAATCTAGGTTTTTAGAGAGATTTTTATAGTTGTGCATATCTTAAGAAACAGCTAAAGCTAACTAAGATAAAACCTATTAATTTAAAATGCTCATGGAGAATTCCATGAGCATTTTCTAATTTGTAAGTCGGGATTGTGATAACAACTTAGTGTACAGTTTTACAAACTGTTAATTAGGGATTCCCGAAAATCATTGAGCACAATCTAGTTGGCTGTAAAAATTTTATTAAAAATTAAAGTT
>NZ_NRHC01000142.1 GCF_003585885.1 Psittacicella hinzii
TTCTTCAGTTGGTTATGTCACTAATTTCTTTAGTTGGTTGTGTCACTAGCAAATTTTGCGTAAAAAAATAGTTAGAGGTTGTCCTCTAACTACAAACTTAAAACTTTCTTTAATAATTCAAACAAACAAAAATTTAAATAAATTCAATAATGTACCCACCACAGATACAATGAAAATTTTATTTTCCAATTTTTTGGGTAACCACTCCCTCGAAATTACAAACTTAATACTGTGTATTTAAGTTTAAAGAAAATAAACGAGTTTATTTAAACGTTTGTTATTACCGCTATTTTTAGTAAAAAGAGCAGTGTAGGAGAATAAAGCAATAACCACAAAGCTTTATATGTATACTTTACCATAATTTAAATAATTTTTCTAGAGGGAATATTAGTTATTTGTTAAAAAGGTACTAGATTGCAGGGGATAATTTACTGCTGCAAATTTGAGCAATTACTTTCTGTAGGAAAAACCATAAAGCTCTTATGTGATTTAGTACTCGTTACTCTACCTAACTTATATATGATAAAGGAAAAAACTACGGTTTTATCTATATAAATCCTATGTTATATTTCTTTATGACATTTTTATCCCTTAGATCCCTTTAGGGTTGTAAGAGCTTCGAATGAAAAAATTGACAAAAAACAAAGTTTTTTTCTATAATAATAGGTAGATTTATTAGGGGTAGTAAGATTACTAGCTCGATGAATCGTCTTTTTGTTTTAATTATTGGGCATTTTCTCATGCTTGATACATTAATTAAATGTTGCTAATTTAGTTAGAGATAGTTATTTGTAGTTATCTCTAACTTTTTCTTTTTTTGAGCTTGGATACTTACTTGATTGTGACTTGGATACTTGCTTGGTTGTGACTTGGATACTTGCTTGGTTGTGACTTGGATACTTGCTTGGTTGTGAAGAGATAAGAGTTTACTCCTCTTTTGGAAATGTTATTTCACTCAAAACCTGTAAAGTAAAACCACTTAATGGCAAGTAATGTAGAGTAATGGCAAGTGATACCGAGTACATCAAAAACTCAAGCAAGAAACCATTTAATGGAAAAGTAGCTTACCCAAGAAACCATTTGATGGAAAATTAGCTTAACCAAGAGACCACTTAATGTAAAAGCAACTAACCTAAGAAACCCTGTAATTGAAGCAATTGAGTTACAGCTCAAACCAAAACCACTTAATTAGCTGTAACTAAAACTTTAAAACTTTAAAACTTTAAAACTTTAAAACTTTAAAACTTTAAAACTTTAAAACTTTAAAACTTTAAAACTTTAAAACCATTAAAACTTTAAAACCATTAAAACTTAAAACTTAAAACTACTTAACGTAAAAACTATCAGTAAACCAATCCAACCAATCTAACCAATTGGTTACCTTTACCTTATCGATAGTTAATAATTCAAACAAGGACATAATTATGCAAACTACTCAAAGTATGCCAGTCATCTTTGTCGGACATGGCAGTCCGATGCATGCCATAAACAACAATAACTTTACTCAAACTTGGAAAGAATTAGGACAGCAGATTGGTAAACCTAAAGCTATCCTTGCGATTTCTGCTCACTGGTACACTAACAATACCGCTGTGCAGTTAACTCCATTTCCTGAACAGATTTTTGATATGTATGGGTTTCCTCAAGAGTTGTATGATAAAAGATACCACGTAGTTGGGGATGCGCAGTTATCTAGTAAGGTATTACAAAGTCTAGCTGATGATGGCGTACAAGTTGATAACTCGTGGGGAATTGACCACGGTGTTTGGTCAGTACTTGTTCACATGTATCCAGAAGCAGATGTACCAGTAGTACAACTAAGTATTGATCGTAACTTAACTCCAGCGCAAATGTTTGCTTTAGGAGAAAAACTACAACATCTACGCCGTAGTGGTTATTTAATCTTTACTTCAGGTAATATTGTGCATAACTTACGTATGATGGTACGTGATGGTTCGAATGCTGAATTACCTTGGGCTAAGGATTTTGATAACTGGATGCGTGATAAAGTAATTGAACGTGATCTTGCAACAATTCTAGATTATGCAAATTATCCATACGCTGATTTAGCAGCGCCAACTCCGGAGCATATGGATCCATTATTCTATGCTCTAGGGGCAAGTACAAGTGAAGATAAAGTAACAGTATTTAATGATGAACGAGATTTAGGTTCGTTATCTATGACTGGCTTTTTATGGTACAGTTAGCAGTAACTAACTGTTAGTTATGACAATCAATGAAAAAATCTCCCGTCGTGGTTAGGTTTGTTTACCTAACTTTGACGGGAGATTTTTCGCATTTACAATTGCTAAGGAATCCTTAAATTATTAAGTTGTTTAGCAATGCAAGAGCTCTTCTTTCTTCTCTAGTATTTAGCAATGCCAGAGCTCTTCTTTTTTCTCTAGAGTAAACGTATAACGTAAAAAAGGAATAGCAAAGGCAGTTAACCCTTGCTATTCCTTTTGGTTTCGAATTATCTTTAAATTAACTTTGAGTTAGGTAGTTAGAGAAAATTAACTTTGAGTTAAAGATTAAGATTTTTTATTGATTTGAACTTGGTTCATTAAGTAACCAACATTTGAAACTTGTTGCTCATAACCTAGAGCTTTTAATGAAGCGTTAATGTCAGTTAAAAGCATATCAGCTGGAGCTTTAACAATTAAGTTACCTACAGTGTAGTAAGTGAAGTTTGCTGGGCTATCTAAAGCAATGTCAACAATACCACTTTCACTTGTTCTTACTGAAGCTTGAATGCTTTTACCGTTAACTTCTACAGTTTTTACTTCTGTGTTAGCAGTAGCTTTTGCTTTTTGCTCTGCTGACATTTTGTAATAATCGTGGTAAGCAGTTGCTGGGTCGTTAGAACTTGCATTTGCGTTAAAAGAAACTAAAGCTGTTGCTACTGCTAATGATGATACTAATGCTGTTTTGATTTTCATAACTAGATTCCTGTTGTTTTATTATTGTTTTACAATTGTTTTGTTTGCTTGTTTTGCTTTGGTAATTGACTATTGTGGAGTCAATTTCGGTTGTGTTTTTTTACTTATGTGTTTTTTAACTTATGATTGAGGTTAAAGTAGGTTGTTACTTTAAAGTAGTTTTACGCAGTTATGATTATTTCTACGTAAAAGTTTAGCTTAAGCACTTAATTGTGCTTTGTAGTTTAAAGCTTTTAAAGAAGCGTTAATTTGGCTAACTGACATGCTTGCTGGAGCTTGGATTAGTAAGTTGTCTACCGCGTAGATTTTACTATCAGCATTTACTTCACCAAGAACTAATTTTTGGAAGCCATCTTGGTCAGTTACGTAACGAGCAGTTACTGTTTGACCATTAACGTTCACTTTAGTAATTTCTTGTGAAGCTAATTGTGCTTCAGCTTTAGCGCTAATTGTGTATCTATTATCCATTTGATCAATAGATGCTTGAGCGTTAACTGTTACTAAAGTTGCTAATACTGCTAAAGTTGTTGCTAAAGTTTTGTTGAATTTCATAACTAGTTTCCTTTGTTGTTTATTTTATTGTCGTTGTTTATTGTGTTTATTGTCAGGACTATCTTCTCTGAATTTTACGAGATAGTCTTCTTTGGATTTTACCAACTGTTGAAGAATTCAAGAGGAGGTAAATATAATTAGAATTTTTATGTTGTTTTGTGTGTTCGAGTTAGCAGTTTGTTGTGTTGTTGTTTGTTGTATCTATATCAGTTTGTTGTCTGTATAGCTAACTCTAGTTGTTTGTTATTGTGTTTTGTGTTGTTGTACGCTGACTATTATAAATCTTTAACGCTTATTGATAAAGTAGCGTTAAGAGAAAACAGTATTAACTTAAATTCAATAATCAAAAATTCTTTAGTGAATTAGTGAAGAAGAATGAAGTAATGAAGTTAACCTCTTTATCTTTACTTAAGATATTGGCGTTAAGTTATGGAGCTAAGAATCTCTTAGTTAGGTAATCTCTTTAATTTGAGATCTTGTTCTTAAGCTCTTTAGTTAAGCTTGCTTTGGCGCATTATTAACTGCTTAGCAAATTAAGAAAAGCTCAACTATTGTTTCTCTTTTCACATCTCGTTGTTTACGTTGAGTATTATATGCCCAAAGATTTAAGAAATAAATACTCAAAAATGAAAAACATTATTTCAGTTTTTGCAACAAAAGCGACTTGAAAATTGCTTAAATTGAGGTAGTGAAGCACTGCTTGGGTGTTTGTTTACTTGGGGTTGATGAGCTTAAGATGTTGGTTTTGGCTGGGTATTTCGGGTTTTGAGTTTTCGTTGTAGGAAGTTCTTTTGGTAGAAGAATGGCTTTTTAAGGTTTCCTCCAAATGGGGGTTAGCTCATTTGTTCAGGAAAGGTATTGTGAGATAAAAGAAAATCCTACGAAGTAATTACTTCGTAGGATTTGATAAATAATTGGTTGCTGTAGTTATGTAGTTATTTTGCAGGGATAAACTTTTGTTCTTTGAGGCTGTTAAACTCAACCCATTTATCACCAGCAAAGACTTTTAATGGTTGTTCTGTACCCAACCAGAAAGATGGATAACCTTGGTATTGACCTAAGGTAATACCTGTCCATTCAGCAAAGCCTTGTAAGAAATTAGTAGCACTTTGTTGGAAGTTAATGTGCTCTTGTTCTTGGTTATCTGAAGAGATAACAAAGAAAGGTACTTGATAGCTTTGTTTAAAGTCTGGACTGTGGATTAAAGTCATCTCATTTGCGTCTTCAGTATGGCTATAAGCAAGACCATGATCTGAGAAGTACATAAGAGAGTAAGATTCTCCAGTTGCCTGCGCCATTTGTACTATTTGCTCAATAAAACTATCGGTTTGTTTTATTGTTTCAACATAGCAACTAAGTTCTTTATTAACATAGTCAAACTCAACACCATCCCAAATACGACGGCAGAATACAGGATGCGATCCAATCATATGTACCACAATCAGACGTGGCTGTGTATTCTGGTCATTGAGAGCTCTTTGAATAATTGGTAAGAGAGCATTATCTTGACTACGAATTCTTTCAAACCCGTTGAATGTTAAAAAGTGAGACTTGTCTGCTTGTAACGCTAGTTTAGTTGCCAGACTATCAAATTTACCACTATATCCTTGGTTTGAGAACCAGTAACTAGTAAAACCTGCTTTTTTTGCTAAAGACAAGATATTGTCTTCAGAGTAAACTTGTTCAGTTGTTGGCTCAAAACGGTAGAGGGTATAGAGTAACGAAGTATAGGTTGCTTGCGAGGCACTTAAGTAACCATGGTAGAACTTAGCTGGAGCTTTATTTAAGTAAGGGGTGTTTGCAAAAGGAGCACCATATACTTGCATAAAGTCTTGACGTACAGATTCCCCAACAATGACAATGTAGTTTTTGTAATGAGGATTTACGTCAAGTACTTGCCAGCTACTTTCTTTAGTTAGACCTTGCTCAAGTTTATTCTTTTGTTCAAAGTAAAGTTTGAAAGCGTAAAACACTTTAAACGGGTAAACCAGAGGGTAAACTCGTGAGTTCTCGACAAGGATAAAAGCTTTACTTTGTGGGAGTTCACGTACTTGGTTTATAGTACCATCACGAGCGAGCTCTTTGGCAACGCCGAGAGGTTTATGAATTAACCCATACACAATAACAGCTAAGGCAAGTAAGATACCAATAACTTTAGTTAGTGGGTTCTTTCTACGATAGGTAATACGTTGGCTTACTTGCTTTAAGGCTTGACGATGCTTACGTCCTTGGCTAATGACAAAGAAAGTGTAGAAAAAGAATAGTACTGCATATAAGTACAAGTACCACGGAATTGTTGCTAAAAACTCACCTGCTTCGCTTGGATTGGTTTCCATAATAGCTGCTACCATAGCAAGTTGGAAAGTACCATAGTAGTAAGAAGCTGGGAATAAGAAAGCTCCGAGTATCCCGTAAACTAAAATCCCAAGGTTAAAGATTTTTGGTAAATACTTATACAAGAGAATAAAGAGAAAGAAGACACTCAAGGTCTCGAGAAGCAATACGCGATAGCCAAGCGAGATAAAGTTTATGACACAAAAGATTAGTAAGAAGAAATAAAATCTTTTTTGCCAAAGTTTACTTAAAAAAGACATACTTGTATATTGATTTGTGTTGTTTTCTTAGAAACCAGAAAATGTAAAAATAAGGATGTAAAAATTGTAATTGTTGTTACAGTAAAAACTACTAAGTAGCGATAACATCTGTAAAAGTTATTGTAAGGAAAACTGTAAACGGAGAATGTAAAAATTTGCCTTATATTATATCCAAAGCTTTCCTTTAGGTTAAGAGGTTAAGGATAAAATTGAAGTCCCTGTTATTTTTTACATTCTCTGTCCGTCCCATTAAACGTTTAAGTAGAGACAGTAGCATGTTGGACTGACCTAGCAAACTAAACCTTGATTCAGAGTTTAGAGTTTAGAGGTCATGAAGCTCTAAAGCTCTAAAGCTGAAGCTCTGAGGATCTTGATGATCTGAGGATCTGAGGATC
>NZ_NRHC01000143.1 GCF_003585885.1 Psittacicella hinzii
GAGTGCTTTATTTAAATAAATATTATTTTTTAGAAGTGAAACCTTTGAAACGGTTTTTGAATGCTTCAACACGACCACCAGTATCAACGATACGTTGTTTACCAGTATAGAATGGGTGACATTTACCGCAAACATCTAAGTTTAACGCTTTGTTAACTGTAGAGCGGATTTCGTATTTTTCACCACATGAACATGTAGCACTTACTTCGTAATAATTAGGGTGAATACCTTGTTTCATAATAAACCTTTAGGATTAGTTGCATATCGCTATATAAATTGATTTTATACACCATATGCAGGGTTTAATAGTAAAGCAAAAAACAAAAGTAAATTTAAGGTTTAAACCAGACCAAATTTATCGTAGGTTTTTTGCATGGGAAATAATTTTTACAAATTACGCGCTAAATTATACCCCTTTTTTTATAGAAGTGCAAATATTTTTATGAATGCTTACATTTATCTAAGCGATTATATGTTTATGGTAAAATAACAAGCATGTTATAACTAAACAGAAATAATTTAACGAGTTAATACATATGAAACGTAAATATTTTGGTACAGATGGTGTACGTGGTAAAGTAGGTGAGAAAATTACTCCAGAATTTGCTTTAAAACTTGGTTGGGCTGCCGGTAAAGTATTAGCTGCTCATAATAAAAATAGTAAAGTTCTAATTGGTAAGGATACAAGAATTAGTTGTTATATGCTTGAATCTGCTCTTGAGGCAGGATTTGCAGCAGCTGGAGTAGCTTCATTTCTAACTGGACCTATGCCTACGCCTGCCATTTCTTACTTAACTAGAACTTTTCGTATGGATGCCGGTGTAGTAATTTCTGCTTCTCACAACCCTTATTATGACAATGGCATTAAGTTCTTTAATGCTAATGGTACTAAATTACCTGATGAAATTGAGCTAGAGATTGAAAGATATCTAGAAATGCCCTTAGAATGTGTAGATAACGTTTCATTAGGTAGAGCTAAACGTGTAGTAGATGCTGTTGGTCGTTATATTGAATTCTGTAAAGCAAGCTTTTCTACTCACTTCTCATTAAAAGGTTTAAAACTAGTGGTAGACTGCTCTAATGGAGCAACTTACCATATTGCTCCTTCTGTTTTCCAAGAGTTAGGTGCTGATGTTATTGCTATTGCAAACCAACCTAATGGTATAAATATTAATGATCACTGTGGTTCAACTCACTTAGATCTTTTAATTAAGAAGGTAAAAGAAAGTGAAGCTGATCTAGGTATTGCTTTCGATGGAGATGGTGATCGTGTAATGATGGTAACTTCTCAAGGAGAAGTGGTTGATGGTGACCAAATTCTTTATATTTTAGCAACCTATGAAAAAGAAACAGGTAAGCTAGGCGATCGAGGTGTTGTTGGTACTTTAATGTCTAATAATGGTTTAGTTGCTGCTTTAGATAAGTTAAATGTTCCTTTTGAAAGAGCAGCTGTAGGTGACCGTTATGTCCTCCAAAAACTATTAGATAAAAATTGGTATCTTGGTGGAGAAAACTCAGGACATATCCTACATTTAAATAAAAACCAAACAGGTGACGGTATTATTGCCTCTTTAGCTGTTTTACGTGCTTTAACTTATTTTAATAAAACTTTAGAGCAAGCAATTTTAGAAGTTCCATTATTCCCTCAAGTTTTAATCAATGTACGTATTGATGAGTTAGAGGATAACGTTGTTAATAAAGAAAGCGTACAGGACTTAATAAAAAACTTAGAACAGACTCTTACACCAGAAAAAGGTAGAGTTCTTCTAAGAGCTTCAGGTACAGAGCCAATTATCCGTGTAATGGTTGAACATCCTAATAAGGATAAAGCTACAGAAGCAGCCGAATTAATTGTTACTGAGATTAAGAAATATAAACGTTAATTTTTGTAGTTTAAAATGAATGATTGGTTAACTAAATCTCCGTGGGGGAAAAGATTAATGATCGCTCTCCCTGTGGTAATTTTAATAAGTATACTTTTATCCCTATACCGTTCTTCTACTTCTGCTAGCACCTCTGCCCCAAGAGATGTGCTAGTAACTTTAAATGAGCCAGTTTTCCCAAATGACTCTTTAGTGAAAAATGTAAATTACAATTCTTTTAAAGATGCACAAACAACTGCGCATTTTATTCCAACTAAAGAGGTTGAAGATAGATTAATTTCTATTTGTAATAATCTTACGAGTGTAGACAATTCAGATGTAAACTTAAATCTTGTACAGTTACAAAATTTAACATGTTTACGTTATGCAGGAGCATTATTACAAGAAGACTATTGGGGTATTCAAAGCGTAAATATTTTCAACTTAGCTAAAGAGCGCTTGGCAGCGTTATTTAGTTCTCAGGGAGAAAATGTACGTGCTAAAGTGATCAAAGGTTATAACATTGATAACTTTACGCTAGTAAACTTAAGAAATCCAGATTTTTATAAGAGTATTAGTAGTTCAGATTTATACAATATAAGTATTCTATGTGCCACTTATATTAAAAATCAAAAACAACCAGACTTTTTTAGTCCTTCATATGAAAGCGATAAAGCTATTTTAGTAGCAACCTATGAAGCTTGTGGTCTACTAAGTTACTTTTACGCCAATAATAAATAATTTCTATTTGAGGGGTGAGTACGCCTCTCATTTTTTTATATAGAGGATTTTTTATGAGATACTCAAGCAGAAAGAAGTCATTTAATAATAAAGTAGAACTAAATGACTCAATTGAGAACTATGTAATCTACGATTATGAGACCTATGGGTTGGATGTAAAAACTACAGGTATTTCTCAATTAGCAGCTGTACGTTTAAATAAAGATGCTCAAGAATTTCCTGCTGGTGAATTTAATTTAGAAGTATCAGCTTATCATGATCAGATCATGGGACCAATAGCAGCTATAAAGACAGGCTTTAAAATTTCTCCTTTAGTAAATGCTCAAGGTGAGGTTTATAACTACGAACTGTTAGGTCGAGTTCGAGGAAGAAAAAAAGTTCCTGAAGTTGAATTAGCTTACGCTTGGTATACCTATATTACGAGTCAGAGAAATACATGTATTCTTGGCTATAACAACTTTAGCTTTGACGATAGAGTGACATCACATCTATTCTTTAGAAATTTTATTCACCCATATCAGTGGTATTTCGAGAATAATAACTCTCGTATGGATTTATTTCACTTAGCAATTGCTTTTAGTACTATTTGTCCGAAAGCAATCAACTGGCCAATTAATCCAGAGACAGGTAATATTTCTTATAAATTAGAAGAAATTAGTAGAGCGAATAGATTTAGCCACTTAAATGCCCATGATGCTATGTCAGATGTAAAAGCTTGTGTGCAACTAATGCAAGCATTTCATGCAGACAGAATAGAGTTAGATAGATTTACTCCTGAAGAGCAAGCTAATCTTTATGAAATAAATGTATCTCCTGAATCTTGCTTTAAGCACTTAGCGCAATTTAGAAGTAAATTTAAAGTAATTCAATATGTTGAGGCTAAAGGCAAGAGTATTCTTGTTTATTTTGACATAAATGGGAGAAAGCGTGCTACTAGACATGCAACCCCCGTTGTTTGTTTAAATAATTTTGTTGGTAACAAAATTGAAAGAGAAATTCTACTTTTAGATCTTACGGTGCCACATGAAAACTTTAGAGAATTTTTAACTTGGGATAGTAAAGACTTACAAGATTATTTCAATCTAAGTAGTAAATATAGAAAATTCTCTTCTCCACTTTTAGTGGCAGAATCGAATAGGTTCCCTCTATTTGCTAGTTTAAATGAGTGTTCTCTAAATAGAGAAATAAATACACCAGAAGTTAAGCAAAATGTTCAAACTAATTATCAATTACTTGAAGATTTAGCAGTTGAGGAGTTAAACGTATTCTATGCGAATTTATTACAGGCAAGTAAAGAACGTTTTAATGCAGCAACTCCAGATTCAGATACGTCTGTAAAAGTCTATACACAAGTTGAAACGGAAAAAGAAGAAGTTAAGTATAGCTTAAATAAATTAAATTTTAGTCACAAAGAACGAGATAAGGTTGCTTCTCAAGATAACCAAATCCGCTTTTATCCTGAAAGTTTTTTAACTAAAAACTTTAATATTATTAATGATAATAAAGTTTTATTTAATGGTAAATTAGGACCTAATTTAGAAAGATTTACTCCTTACCTGATGGGGATTTCAGCAGATCCTGTGTTAAATAGTTTATTTACTCTGTTTAAAGGTAATGTGGATTTTTATAACTTACCTCCAAGAATTAAAAAGGAATACTTAGCGAAGTTAGAAACGAGATTAGATGTCGCTAAGGAAGCTTTTGAAAATGGTATGGTTGAATTAAGACGTCAGTTCTCTGAAGATAAGGATAAATTTTTACAAGAATATAATTTAAGAGAAATACAAGAATTAGGTAAAAATACTGAAGATTTTTATCAGTATACTAAGAAATTTATACAAGAATTTTTAGAAGAGACGAGTGAAGAGTAGTTATGCTAGTATCAGTTTATGTTACTAAAGATAGTAAATTCTTTTTGTATGTTCCTTTCAACCCTAAATTTAAAAACAATTTAGAGTTGTATGAGGATATTCCAACTGAAGTAAAAGCAAAATTCAAAGATGGACGTTTTATTAAAACGATTAACATCAAAGAGAAAAAATTAGTACAGATTAGCAATGAAGAAGAGTTTAATCAGGCTTTAGCTAATAATGGTTTTTATCTATTCAAAATTGATGAATCCTTTGTTGAAAAACAAATTCAACAGCACCTCAAGACAAAGTAAAGCCAAGCTATGTTTAAATTAATTAATTTATCTTTTAAAGTAGATAACAAAGTTATTTTAAAACCATTATCGATGGAATTTAAGGCAGGAAGATTTTACGGTCTAATAGGTCATAATGGTTCAGGAAAATCAACTTTAATAAAGTTGCTGGCAAAACAAGAGCTTCCTAGTTCAGGGGCTGTGCATTTATCTGGGAAAGATTTACAAACATTTAAGGCTAAAGAGTTTGCCCAAACTGTAGCTTATTTACCTCAACACTTACCTCAACAAACTTTTCTTAAAGCAAAAGAGCTCGTTGAAATGGGAAGATTTGCTTGGCAAGGAATTTTTAAGAAAAGTAACCAAGAAGATTTAGAGATTATAGAAGAGTGTCTAAAACTTACAGATACTCAAATGTTTGCTAATAGTCTTATAGATAATCTATCTGGAGGAGAGCGAGTAAGAGTTTGGTTAGGAATGCTTTTAGCCCAAAAGACGCAATTTATTTTACTCGATGAGCCCCTTGCTCCTTTAGATATAGCGCATCAAGTTGAAATTATGAAATTACTAAAAAGCTTGAGTGACAATTTAGGGTTAGGGGTAATAATCGTAATTCATGATATTAATTTAGCGTCAAGATTTTGTGATCAAATTATAGCGTTGCATTCAGGTGAGGTTATCTACGATGGAGATTCTCTTGGTTTAATGCAACAAAGTCGATTACGTGAGATCTATGATATTGATTTAAATATAATTGATCACCCTCAAGCAAAAGATGTAAAAGTTTCGTTTTATTAAGAGGTTAAGGCATGAAAAAACTACTTTTATGTTGCTTAGCCATCTTTATAAACTTTTATAATTTTGCTCAAGCTAATAAGCGTATAGCTACTGTAGATTGGACAGTGGCAGAAACTTTAATATCTTTAGGAATCAATCCTGTAGCTGTAGGTGATTTAAAAAGCTATAGTATTTGGGTGAAAGAGCCAGTAATCAATAAAGAATACACTGTTGACTTGGGGAATAGGTTGCAACCAAATTTAGAGTTAATTTCTTCTCTAAATGTTGATTTATTTATCAATACTCCGATGTATGCTTTAATTAGTACAAAACTAGAAAAGTATGCTCCTGTTGAAAGTGTAGACTTCACTGCGGATAGTAATATCTGGGATAAGGTTGTAATGTCAACTAAAGCTGTAGCTACTTATGCAGGAGAAACTGCCAAAGGTGAAGATATGATAGATCTAGCTGAGCAAACTCTTGCAAAGTTAAAAACTTCTTTGGCTGGCAATATTAAGTCTCCGATTGCAGTAATTCAATTTGCAGATAGTAAGCATTTTCGTCTTTATGCCAAAAACTCAATAGCTGGAATGGTGCTTGATAAGTTGGGATTACCTAACGCTTATGATCAAAATGGAAATCTGTGGGGTTTTGTCAATCAAACAATTGATAAACTAGCTGATTTGCCCGCTGATACTATACTCGTAGTTGTTAAACCTTATCCTATTGATTTACCAGCTAAGTTAAAATTGAATAGTTTATGGAATTATTTACCAGTGAGTAAAAACTTAATAATTTTAGACAGTACTTGGTTATTTGGTGGTATACCTTCATCTTTAAGGTTTGCCAATGCTCTTGTCAATGGCTTGCAAGGTGAGAGTGAGCAATGGTAAGAAAACTAAACATTTTAGCGCTTACACTATTAGTACTAATTCTAGTTTTAGCGGTAACCATAACAAAAATCCAATTAGGAAGTTTTAGCTTACTTTTCAATTTGCAGGAGCTAAATGGATTATTGTGGCTAAACTATACTTTACCTCGCTTGATTATGGCTACTCTTGCTGGAATTGGTTTAGGAGTAGCTACGGTTATTCTACAACAACTTACGCGCAACCAACTAGCTTCTGATAGTACGTTAGCTGTGAGTTCAGGAGCGCAATTATTTA
Organism: Psittacicella hinzii; assembly: GCF_003585885.1. Classification (GTDB taxonomy): domain Bacteria; phylum Pseudomonadota; class Gammaproteobacteria; order Enterobacterales; family Psittacicellaceae; genus Psittacicella. The sequence goes on from NZ_NRHC01000143.1 coordinate 6,690, forward strand.
TTACCGTAGCCAGTATTTTCTTACCAACTTATTTTATCTATGGTTCAAGCCTAGTAGCTTTTATTGGAGCATTTTTTGCTTTAGTTGTTGTTCTGGCTTTATCCAGTGTAAAGAGAGCTAATAATACTATTGTTGTATTATCTGGTATGGTGGTTTGTTTATATTGCTCAGCTTTATCATCAATATTAATCTTAATTTACCCTGAAGAAACTAGATCTGTTACAACTTGGGCAGCTGGATCATTAATTCAAGATAGCTGGCTAGATACAATTTATTTGGCGCTAAGCCTGCTAGTAACTTTTATATTGGTAGGTTTATTTACTAAGTCATTTTCACTTTTAAGTTTAGATGATGAAAGTGCAAAACGTATAGGAGTACCTGTAAGATACATTCGCTTAGTGGGTTTAGTTTTAGCTGCTTTTATTGTAGCTTCTATTGTTTCTCGCGTAGGAATGTTAGGTTTTATTGGGTTAATATCAACTGCTCTAGTAAGAAGTTTAGGCGCAAGATCATTTAAGCAACTTTTAGCTTATACTCCTCTGGTTAGTGCATTAATTCTATTAACTACTGATTTAGTTTTACAATTAGTTGATATTTTCTTTAAGATGCAAATCCCTACTGGAGCGGTAACAAGTTTAATTGGGACTCCAGTGCTGCTATTTCTAATGCTGATTGACAAAAGTCGTTCAGTAGTAAATGTGAGTGCAGATCGTAATACCCATTGGCAGGCACCTAGCAATACTAAACTTTACTATTTAGTATTCACTAGTGTTATAGTTCTAGCGGGGTGTGTATTCTGGCAAGCAAATCTTGAAGTGATAGATTTACGTGCTCCTCGTATTATGTTAGTAGTTGGAGCTTCAATGATATTGGCTATTTCCGGTTTTGTTTTACAGAGAATTAGCAACAATCCTTTGGCTTCTCCAGAACTAATGGGAATAACTTCAGGGGTAAATTTAGGCATAATGGCAACAATTATTGCTTTAACAAGTGTGAGTGCTATTTCAATGTATATTGGTGGAGTTGTAGGTGCTTTAGTAACTCTAATCGTAATACAGTTGCTCACTTTTAGATCTAATTTACAGCCTGAAAAAATACTCTTAATTGGGATAAGTGTAGCAGCTCTCTATGATTCTGCTCAAAGGATTTTTATCGCAACTAATGACTATCGTGCTTACTCACTTCTTAATATAACCTCTGGTAGTTCTTACTATGCTACTTACTATTCAGGAAGTATAGCTCTATTAGTCGCTTTACTGCTTGTAATAGTTATGCTACGAGTTACAAAGATCTTTGATCTTTTTGCATTAAATGTAACTGTAGCTAGTGAACTAGGTTTAGATATTTTTAAAACGAGATTGTTTTTAATCTTACTAATATCTTTAGTAGTAACTATAGCGACTTTAAGTATTGGATCCGTAAGTTTTGTAGGGTTATTAGCTCCGCACGTAGCTTTTTCACTTGGTTATAAGCGACCGAAAAAGCAGTTATTAGCTAGTGTCATTATTGCAATCTTACTAGCTCTAATTTCAGATTTTATTGCGAGAAATATAATTTTCCCATACGAAATCCCCGTAGGACTAGTTACAACCTTAATAGGTGGTCTCTACTTTATTTACATTGCTAGAAAGTTGTAAATATAAAACGTAGTGTAAGATTGAATTATTATTTGAAAACAATAGATAATATCTAGATTTTTAGATCAAATAAAAATCTCAACTTTGCAGATTCCTCTGTTATAATCTGCTTAATTTTTTGTAATTTCACTCTGGTTTTATGAATAAAATTTTTAAATTAACTACCCTTTCAGTATGTTTAGCAACAGCTTTAAGCTCATTTGCTAACGAGTCTTCTACGAATTTAACGTTAGAAAAAATCACAGTTTCAGGTTCAGTAAGTAAGACTGGAACTTTAAAATTCTATTCACCAAGTTCTAGCTCGACTTTATCAACAGCTCAAGCTAATGAGATTGGCGCTAATCAATTAGATGCTTCACTACGTTACACTCCAAGTGTACAAGCACAACTATATGGTGGTGATGTTGATGATTCTCTATGGTTTAAAATTAGAGGTTTTGACGCTTCATTATTTGTAGATGGTAGCCCTGTTTATAAAAATGGTTATACTTACTATAGTCCAGTATTATTTGGCTATGAAACAGTAGAGGTAGCTAAAGGATCGAACTCAGTACTTTATGGTACGAGTGAAGCAGGTGGTGCTGTTAACTTAATAACTAAACGCCCTGGTTTTGAAAATAAAGGTTTAGTTCAAGTTAACGTAGGTAATCGTGAGCAAAGAGGCATAGCTTTTGACTACAATGGTAACTATGCAAATACTTTACTATATCGCTTAGTAGCGAGTTATGATCACCAAGAGGGAGAAACCTATGGTACTTGGGGAGAAAATTTTTACTTTGCCCCAAGTTTAACATGGATCATTGATGAAGCTAGTCGTTTAACAGTATTAACGTCTGTACAAAAATCTACAGGTGTGCCAACAACTAATTTCTATCCTGTTAGTGGTACTGTAGACACTTCGAGCTTTGAAATAAACCGTAGAACAAATCTAGGTAATCCTGATTTTGATTTCTATAATCGTAAAGCCTATAAATTTGGTATTGAGTATTCTCGCGAGTTAACTAAAAATTTAGAGTTAAATTTTAGTTATAACTATCTACAATCTGAAAGAGAACAGTTAGCTAGCTATTATAGTTTTATGAATAGTGGCACAAGCTACTATAGAGGGTACCTATATAACAATACAAAATCTAGAGATCACCACTTAGATTTAAACATTGCAAACAAAGCTGAAGTTTTCAATGGAAGAAATACGTTTGTTGCTGGTTTACAATATGGATATACAAAAGTAACAGGTAACTATGGTTTTGGTACATATTCCGGTACTTATGATTTATTAAATCCAGTATCATCAGGCAGACCTGATTACAGTAATTTACCAATCTTCCAAGTAAATCAACACCAAACAGCATTTTACTTACAAGATACATTTGATTGGAATAATTTTATCTTTGATTTAGGATATCGTCATGATCGTGTAAGTAGTAAGAGTGATACTTTAGGCGCAAAAGAAAGTTATAAAACTAACTACGATACTTACTCTGCTGGAGTAATGTATAACTTTGATTTTGGTTTAAGTCCATTTGTTCATTACTCTACTTCATTTAAACCTTTAAGTGGTTCTGATGGGGTAAATGCTTACAAACCAATTACAGCGCATCAATTTGAGTACGGTTTCAAATATGTACCTGAATTTATTGATGCTAAGTTTACAGTTACTCTATTTAACATTAAAGAGAAAAATAGCTTAGTTTATACTTCAACAATTGCACAGCAAATTGGTAACAATGAAGCTAAAGGTGTTGAGTTAAGTGCAGATTTTAATTTAACTAGAAACTTAAGCGCAAATTTAGCGTACACATACCTAGACGCGAAAACGACAACAACTTCTGGTAGCGTGGTTAGAACTCCTTTAACTGCATACAATCAAGCTTCAGCTCGAATTAACTATAGATTTGATAGCTTACCATTACAGTTAGGTATTGGTGGTAGATACTTCGGTGAATCAAGTGATCAAATTGGTAATACCAAAGACTTCAAAGTACCTTCATACTTTATTGTTGATTTAATGGCAAAATATAATGTTAATAAAGACTGGGAAGTTTTAGCAACATTAACTAACCTAACAGACAAAAAATATGTAACTGGATGCTACTATAGTTGTTACTATGGTGAGGGACGTAAATTTAACGTTTCTTTAAGCTACAAATTTTAATTAGCAAAATTAAATTATTTTTTGATAAAAAATAGTAGCCTTATTTTTTAAGGCTACTTTTTTTTATTTATAAATCAAGAGAATAGGAAAATACTTTTAAAAAGCTATTGCATAGAGATGTAAATATCTATATAATGAGCAAGTCAAAGAAAGGAAAGAAAAATAAATTAGCAACTCAATGCTATACCAAATAAATTTTCTTGACTTTTAACAGATTATTTTGCTAAAATAAGCAAAGTAATTAAAATACAACGTTCTTTAACAATTTAACAG
>NZ_NRHC01000144.1 GCF_003585885.1 Psittacicella hinzii
ACTTGAGGTTCTTTATTATTGTCTTTAATTAGTTAAACGACTTGTTTGTGTAATTAAGTTATTTACTGCTTCACGAATAGCTTGAGTTAAAACTCGAGAGTTTTGTGATGAGTCATAACTTACACTACCACCTGAGCCTAAAACTTTAGTTCCAGTAATATCAAGTTGCGCTGTACCAGCTGATGAAGCTACTACTGCAGAAGTTTGAGTATCAATTAAAGAAATCGTTACAGTTGCGTAAGCTACATCAGTTTTACTTTTACCAACAAAACCAAAGAATACACGTGTTGTTTCTGTACGGTGACCAAACTCAGTAATCGCAGCTGATACTACATAACGCGCACCAACTGGTTTGAACTCATAACCATTTAAACTACTTTCATAGTTTAAAGCAGCTAATTGTGAACGGTTCATTACTGTATAGTAACCAGATTGAGTCATAGCTTGTACTAAAGTATCTAGCCCTTGTTGTGATAAAGAGCCGTTTGCAAATACTCCGTTATTGTAATCTGATCTATTTTCAAAACGAGCAATTGCTACACGTAATGCTTGGCTAACACCACTGTTTTGTTTTAAAGTTACTGCTTGTTCTTCTTGTTTAATTACTGTAGTTTTTTGTGAAATACAAGAAGTTAAAAGGAATGAGCTCGTTAATAGTAGAGCCGCGGTTAAAATCTTTTTCATGTTACCTCTTCGGCGAACGTATCTTTGTTAGTAGTAAATCTACAAATTTCTTACTTTCAGGATAAAAATATGCCTCGCGTTTTAAATAATGAATAGCTTGGTCTCGATCATTTAATTTAAGACGAAAGTAGGCATAAGTTAAATTAGCCCCAGGTCTTGGTCTAGAGCTATTAGCCTCATTGCGTAAAAGCTCAAGCTCTTCATTACCAACTTCGATTTGTTCTTCTAAATCGAGACGTAATGGATATCCGTATACGAGCAAGCCTGTAGCTTGCTTAGACTTGTAATATACCGGAGTTCCTAAATCACCCAAATAAGTATAAGTAGGTTTTGATGTACAAGCTGTTAAAGCTAGAGATAGAATAAGAGCAAAAATAACTTTTTTCATTATCTTATTGCTCCTATCTTCTGTAAGTAGCTTCTATATTTAGCTACTCTACTAGTTACTTCTTCAGGGAATTTATCTAATCCCCAGAAAGCAGGTTGGTAGATATCGTATTTTGGTTTATCACCAAGATTACGACAAACTTTATTGTAAGTTAAAGGATAGTATCCCTCTCTGTCATTTTGATTATTAAAATAAACTGGGCTAGATACCCTACAAATACCTATGGCTGTCAGAGGACGATTTCCTAGAGCAACCCCAAACATTGCTTGTGTTGGTAACTGGAAGTAATCATCATCTCTCAACATTAAGTTTGTCAGCAATACATCAGGGGCGTCATCAGTTTTAGTTGCATGAGCTATGTTTTTTATAGCTGTTATTATTGAAGCTACTATAACAGCTTCCGTACTACTTTCACTGCTGATATTATCAATAATCCCCGTAGTTAACCTAAGTGAACCCTGCACTTGAATATTGGTTAGTACTAGGGCACCAAAAGTAACTAGCTTGCCTTTATAATCCAAAGCAAAATGATTACCGGCAATGATACTATTTTCTATACTTGCTTTTTTTGCTTCAATATAAAACACAGCTTGAGCTCCAGTTTTTAAGAGAATATCATTAACTGGAATTGAAGCAACATCAGAGCCCTTACTTAACCCCTGATCACGAAAGAAAGCATTTGAAACTACTGGAGAAATAACATAGTAACCTAGAGCTTCAAACTGACGTGCGTAAAAGCTTTGCAAACCAAGGTCAACACCTTTATCTACATCACCTCCACTTACAGGAGCAATAATAATTGTTCGTATATTAACTACTTTTGCACTTAGAGCTCTAGTCATAGCTTCATAAACTATTTCCCTAGTTTCCAAGTTTTCTAGCTCTAATTTTACCTGTTCTGCGGTAAATCGAGTTGCGGGAATGCTCAAGGCATTCCCACTTATTAGCAATATAGTTAAAAAACAAAGAATTCTTCTTAACATAATTCAACCTATGCAAATGCACTAGTCTAATTTTTTAGAATAGTTCATCGGCTAAATCATTTAACTCATCAACTTGAGTGTCATCTCCACCTACAGTTAATAAGTCATTACTTTGTAATAATTTATCTTTGATTTTTTGCTCTAGTAAATCAGATACTTCAGGATTAGCTTCTAGCCATTCAATTGCTTTAGCTTTACCTTGACCAATTTTTTGACCTTCGTAAGAATACCAAGCACCTGCTTTTTCAATAAAGCCATGTGAAGCACCTAAATCGATAATCTCACCCGCTTTATTAATCCCTTTATTGAAAACAATATCAAAAATTGCTTCACGGAACGGAGGAGCTACTTTATTCTTAACTACTTTCACACGCGTAGTATTCGCAACTACATTTTCTTTATCTTTTACTTGCGCTGTACGACGAATATCTAATCTTACAGAAGCGTAGAAACGTAAAGCATTACCACCCGTAGTAGTTTCTGGGTTACCAAACATAACCCCAATCTTCATGCGGATTTGGTTAATAAAGATAACTAAACATTTTGATTGTTTTACTGCACCAGTTAATTTACGTAAAGCTTGTGACATTAAACGAGCTTGTAAACCAACATGGCTATCACCCATGTTACCTTCAATTTCAGCTCTTGGAGTTAAAGCAGCTACTGAGTCAATAACTACCACATCAAGACTGTTAGAACGTACAAGAGTTTCAACAATTTCTAAACCTTGTTCACCATTGTCAGGTTGAGAAATAAATAATTCTTCTAAGTTAACCCCAATGCGTTTTGCATATGATGGATCTAATGCGTTTTCAGCATCAATATAAGCACAGTTTAAACCTTGTTTTTGTGCTTGCGCAACTACTGATAAAGCTACAGTTGTTTTACCTGATGATTCAGGTCCAAAAATTTCAACAATACGACCTTGTGGTAAACCACCTACACCTAAAGCTACGTCAAGACTTAAAGAACCTGTTGAAATTGTTGGGATATTTAAATCTGGAGATTCACTCATACGGAAAATAGAACCTTTACCGTATTTTTTCTCAATCATGCTAAACGCAGCTTCAAAACTTTTTTTGCGATCGTTATTTTCAGACATAGTATTGTTCCTTTTATTTTAAGTAATATTTCGTTATTTATTATTCTTCCGTTCTCTTTATTCTCATGCAAAAATAAAGAGTTAAATTAATGTCTATATTATAACCTAATTTTAGTTAATTTTTAGTTTTTACAAATAAATATTTTGTGAAAAAGGCTTTAGAGATATAAACCTCTAAAGCCTTTTTCACTATTAATTATTTTACTCTTTCGATATGTCCTTGAGCATAAACTCGTGACCAGTGGGCTAGGGAAATTAACTCTTTTTCATTTTCAAGATAAGCAATAAAATTATCAATATCTTGACTGTTAGACACGTTTAACTCAACTTTTAAATAAGTAAAGTTTTCGTGATGGTTAACTCCTAACACTGCACGTAGACATGAAGTTGGTGAGTTTTGCATTAACTCAACTACGCGTTCAACAAATCTCTCAGGATCATTACCCTTAGTTTCAAGTTGCAATTGGACTTGCACTTGGCTATTAGGTAAACTATCTAAGCCCCAGTTAATTAATACATATTGATATGGAGTAAGATTTTTAGAACGCACAAACGCACTATTACGATGATGAACTAGTAAACCATTACCAAAGTTAGTAGTCAGCACAATTTCATCATTTGGAGTTACATACGACTCTTGATCAATACTGATTTGATGATTTACCGCTAGTAATGAAGCGTAAGTCATCTCTGAAACCAAGGTACCGTTTTGTAAACGTTCAAGAATATCATTACTATCTTGCGAAGGATCAAGATAAGAATCTATTACTGCTTTTGCTACTGGAGAGATAATATTACCAAGACAGATTTCTGCATATAAATCATCACATGATTTTAAGTTAAAGAAATCTAATGCACGTAACATTGCCTGCTCATCAATAGCTTGACCTCGATATAGATCCTCTAAAGCCTTACGACCATTAGCAATGTACTTATCCATTTCTCTTTCTTTTAATGCTAAACGCATACGAGCACGAGCTCGCGCTGAGTTAACTAAAGTTAGAGATAATTCTGTTGGATAAGCTTTCTCATCAGTTACAACTTCAACCGTTTGACCTGTTTTTAAAATACGGTTTAATGGCGCCTCTTGTCCATCAACAATTCCACTTACTGCATGGATACCAACATTGGTATGGATGTAGTAAGCAAAATCTAACACTGTTGATTTTTGCGGTAAAGTAATGATCTTACCACGAGGGGTAAAAATAAAGATATCTTCTGGGAAGATCTCATCTTTAACCGAGTTATTAAACTCAATAGAGTTTACTGTCGAGTGTTGTAACTCTGCTAATGACTCTAACCATTTTTGTACTTGCTGTTGCCCAATGGTATTTTTATTATTTGGGGTATACATAAGGGCTTGCGCAATACCGAGATCAGCAACTTCATCCATTGCTTCGGTACGGATAAACACTTCAACCGTATCCCCAACCTCGTTACGTAACTCCGTAACTAGAGTTTGGTAACCATTGGTTTTTGGTAAAGCAATAAAGTCCTGGAAAGTACCTGGAATTGGTTTAAAAATAATATGGACAATTCCTAAAGCACGATAACATTCATCTTGCGTACTTGTAACCAGAATAAAACGGTAGATATCTAAAATGGAATTGAACTTTTGTTTCTTTTGTTGCATTCTCTTATATATGTTATATAAAGGAACGCGTTCTGTTTGCACATCAGCTTTAATTCCATGAGCATGTAAAGCATCTTCAATAGCACTTTGTACATGTTGAATTTGCTTTTTGCGTAAATTCGACGCTTTATCAGCGGCAGCTTTTAAAAGACTATAACGTTTTGGATATAAAGCTTTAAAAGATAGATTATCTAACTCACGCTTAATGTGCATAATCCCTAAACGATAAGCTAGCGCTGAATAAATGTCAATTGTCTCTTGGGCAATACGTCTTTGTTTATCTGGACGCAATGATCCTAAAGTACGCATGTTATGCGTACGATCGGCTAACTTAATTAAAACCACACGTACATCTTTAGTCATAGCTAAAATCATTTTGCGGAAATTAGCTACTTCTGCTTCTTTACGTGTACGGAATTTTAATTTGTCAAGCTTGGATACTCCATCAACTATATCGGTAACTACAGGTCCAAAGATCTCTAATAACTCCGGACGCTGGAATTTAGTATCTTCAATAGTATCATGTAAAATTGCGGCTTGAATTGCAGAGACATCAAGACATAAGTCCGCTAAAATACCCGCAACTGCTACTGGGTGAGTGATGTATGGCTCGCCAGAGCTTCTAAATTGTCCATCATGCCCCTCATAGGCTATTTCATATGCACGACGGCACTTAGCTACATCTTCCTCAGACATGTAGTTTAGTTTTACAAGTAAAGGTTCGAAATATTGATAATCAATTTTCATGAACGTCAATAAAAAATGTTCCCTAATTTAATAACAAATACCCCTTAAGATAAATAGCTCTTTCTTTAATCAAAGGGAATATCTAACAAAATCTCTTAATACAGTGTATTACTTTGATTTTATCATAAATCCATGAAAATGTATCTACTTCACTAAAAGACCTTAAAGAAATTCGGTTTTTACTCACAACTAGCATTTTGCTCTGCATTTTTATCTGCAATTTTTTCCTACTTTTACTAAAATAAATAGCATACTAACAACTAAATTATGACAACATGGACAATAGGTTGGATTCTCATTTTATAGAAATTTGCTCATCAGATTTTGGCTTAAGTCCCAAGATAAACCAAGCAACTTTAGAACTTGCAAAAGACAATAAAATAAATTGTGCTTCAGTTCTGGTTGATGCTCCTAACTTAGACTATGCAACAATAGAAGAAGCAGTAGTTCTTAAGCATCAAGGCAAGCTTAGTCTTGGTTTACAATTAAATTTTACGGAACTATTTTCTTCACATCAAGATAAAGATTTAATCAGACCCGCTGGAAAATTATTTAATCCTTTATATTTACATTGCTTCTACGCTAAAGGACAAAATAAAAAAATCGTTCATAAAATCTATCAAGAAATTGAACGTCAATTCTTCCTTTTTGAAGACTTATTTGATTGTTGGCCAGACTTTATTGTCGGTCATGAACACGTCCATATGCTTCCATTTTTTGCTAAGGCTTTACGTAAGTTTTACGCAGAGCACCGCTTAGATCAAAATAAAATCTGGGTAGCTAGCTTAAATCGTGTAAATAAACTTAACAAAACTAACCTACCTGGAGCTTCTAAGTTCAAGAACTTAATTCTCCGCTTAGCAACAAAAAAAGCTCGCTCACGTAGTTACTCTATGCGTAAAGAATTGCTCGGAATTTACAATAAAGATGTAACTTCTGAACAATTTCAAAATCTGTTATCTTTCTGGTACAACAAAGCGCAACAGTATAATCAGAGCACTGGGCGTGGAGCAGTAATCCTAGTCCATCCAAGCCTTGAACAAGAAGAGGGAATCCCTCATAGCAAGGCACGCGTAATTGAATACCAAGTTCTTAAGGAGAAGTCTCCTTTAGCAACTAGCAACTAGCAACTAGCAACTAGCAACTAGCAACTAGCAACTAGCAAAATAATTATTTATTTTTTAGCCTCTTTTTGCAGAAAAAAGAGGCTAATGCTATAATAAGCACAGAAAAAAATTATCAGAACTATACAAAGGAAAATTTTCATGGGTTTACATATTGCTATTTCTGCAGAGGAAACTTTTATCACTAAATTTCTTAGCCTTGCAGAACAGCTACATGATGATATCACTCGTCTAACTATTGTTGAAAACTCAAACGCAGACGAGTTTAACTTCGATGACTTAGATGTTATCGAAAGATTTAACTACGACTACAAAAAGTTTGCTAATGTAGATTGGGATACTGTTGATCTCTATCTTTACAATGATAACCTAGAAAACTTAAAGTTCTTAACTGGTGCAGCTTCTAAAAGTGTATTCTCAGTAGACTTAACTGGTTATTCAGCAACTCTTGATCAAATGCCTGTAGTAGTTCCACGTGTTGATGAAGTACAGTTAGAAGAAATTATCGAAAAGAAAATGGCTTCTCTACCTCACCCACAAGTGAGCCAACTAATGTACATTATTAATAGCTTACGTAATAATCAACCTATGCTTTATGTAAGTGTTAATAACGTTTTCCCAGTTACTTACATTAACCGTGACGCTGCTACAACTTTGGCAAAACAAACACGTGACTTCTTTAATTTAACTAATTCTGAAGACAGCAAACTATCTTTAGCATTTGATATCAATGCTTTAACAGATGTAGCTCCAGACAAACAAATTAACTTTGAAGCACAAATTCAGCGTCTAATGCCACAAATTGAAACTGTGCATGTAAATAACTTGGTAGCTCCGGTATTCTACGGTACAACTCAAACGGTTTCAGTAGGTTTAACTACAGGTAATACTATTGATACTGGTATTGTTGAAGAGTGGTTAGGTGATGTTAAAGACTTTGAAGGTATTGCTTACAAAGTTAATCAATCTTCACCAAAACGCTACACTGCTGAAGATGAAGGTCTAAGCTTATTAGAGTTTTCTGATGTTGTTACTGCAGAAAATGTTAAATGGAAATCAGTTTGTGATAACGAGCAACTAATTCTGTTACAAACAATTGAGTTAGTAAATCTCTTTATCGACAATAATCTATTTAGACCTATGTAATTTACTTAGCAAAAAGTCCTTTTGAACTACATTCAAAAGGACTTTTTGTTATTTATAAAACAGAAGCTTGCCTTGAGCGGTAATTTGAGTCGTTATCTTAGGCTAGCTTTTCTTTTCCTAGAGATCTACCTAACATAATTACCCTTAGGGATTTATGGATATTTTTTTACTTTACAACATCTACCCTTACGATTTAATTTCTTTTGATTTTTAAGAATAAAGAAGAAAGTAGTTCTAATTAGAAAGTAGCAGAAAATAAGATAGTGTCTATTTTTTCTTTAGCAAAATACAATAATTTGCTAGAATAAATCTAATTTCTTTTTCTTGATAATTATTTTCATTTAGATTTTATAATTACGTTCAATTAGCATTTTTACTTGGTTTAGACTAAAGATAAATTTAGATATTTACTTTCTACATCCCTACCTTGTAAACCAAAAGAAAATAATTTCACTTTGTTTTTTATATACACTCTAATTTACTAATATGCCTAAGAATTTAAAAATCTCAAGCTTAGCCGTAGCTTTAACCTTTGCTACAACTGCAAACTTTGCATATGCTGACAGCACACAAAGTAGCTCAATTACTTTAGAGCCAGTTAAAGTAGTAGGTACAGTTAACCGTCTAGGAAAAGCTGATAAGTCAGCTTCTACTCTAAACTTAGCAGTATCTCAACTAGAACAACAAACTGGTGGGACTAAACTAGATCAAACTCTGCTTTATTACCCAGGTATCTATTCTAATTACGCTCCAAGTAACCACTATAATCTGTTTAGAATTCGTGGTTTTGTGCCTGAATTTGCAATGGATGGCGCAAGTTTTACTTACCCTAATGGGATGTACGTTTATAACCCAGTGCTCTTTGGTTTAGAAAACGTTGAAGTTGTAAAAGGTGCGAACTCTGTACTTTATGGTGCTACTCAAGCAGGTGGGGTTGTTAACCTAGTATCAAAACGTCCAACAGCTACTCCACAAGGTTTATTCCAAGTAAAACTTGGTAGTGACGATACTTATGAAGTAGGGGTAGATTACTCTAACCGTATTAATAACTTTATCCGCTACCGTGTAGTAGGTGAATGGCAACATACTCGTGGACAAAAAGGTCATACAAATACCCGTCAATACTACTTTGCTCCGTCATTTGCTATTGACCTAAGTGATAAAACTAAGTTAACAATCTTAACTAGTTTTAATGCCCAAAATGGTGTGCCAAGTATGTTTGTGGTTCCAGGTTATGGTTCATATATCACTACCAATGGCTCATACAGCTCAAGCGCATATTTTGGTGAACCAAACTATGCCAAAGTTGATACTAAACAATACGCTTTAGGTTGGGAGTTATCTCATCAATTTAACCGTAACTTCAAGTTCGAGCAAACCTACAGATATAACTATATCAACTCTTACTACTTTGATGTAGTTGCAGGTATGGCTATGGTTACTGCAAATGGAACCAATGGGGTAAGATCATACGTTTACAATAATGGTACTTACCAGTCACATTATTTTGATAACCGTCTAGTAGCTAATGGCAAATTAAATAACTACATTGATGCTGTAGTTGCTGTAGGGGTAGAGTTACAACATACTCATACAGAGGGTAGCTACGCAAGTGGTAACGCACCAACGATTAATTTATTTAATCCAACTTACCTCTATAACTCAACTGTATTTAACACTATTGCTCCATACGACTACGTACAAACAACAAATCAAACAAGTTTATACGCTTTAACTTCAATTGATTTCACTAAGTACGTAACTGCTAACTACGGTATTCGTTACATGAGCATTAACGGACGTTCAAATGCTAACGGGGTACAAAATAGCTATAACACAGGGCACACAGTGCACTCTGGTGGTTTAGCATTTAACTTACCTTACGGCTTAACACCTTATGTAAACTATTCAGAATCATTCCGTGCGCGTGCACCAATTCCAACTAGCTCAACTGACTACCGTAGCTTTGGTTATAACAAAGCAACTGCTTTCCAAGCTGGTTTAAAATACGATCCAGAAGCATTTGATGCTAGCTTTGAAGTAAGTTACTTTAACATTAAGGACAAAAATCCGTTTAAACGTAACGATACTACCGGAGATTATGAACAAACAGATCTTGAGCAACGTTCACATGGTTGGGAATTCTCAGCAAATGTAAACCTAACTCGTTTCTGGTCTGCGCGTTTAGGTTATACATATACTTCTGCAACAACTTATCGTTCAACTACGACATTCCAAACAAACGGTATTCCCAAACACATGTTTAGCTTATGGAATAACTTCCGCGTGACCGATGCAGTTACTGTGGGTGTAGGTGCAAGATACTTAAGTACAACTAACGCGAGAAGTTTAGGTTACCTAAGTTTAGTTGCTCCTCGTTTTGGTTATGTTAGTCTACCAGATGGTAAAACACCAGCTGTGTGGTTAATGGATGCTATGATCTCATGGCAAGCAACTAAAGACTGGACTTTAACGCTTAACGCAACTAACTTATTTAATAAAACTTATTTAACTTCATGTAACTCTGTTTGTTACTTTGGACCTAACCGTTACGTAGGTGTAACAGCACAATACAAATTCTAATTTCCAAAAATAAAACAATCCCCATAATGCAATATTATGGGGATTGTTTACATTTAATTTAAAAAACTAAAGAATAATCTTAGCTATCTAGCTAGCTAGATTCTGCTGCTTCAGCTTGTTTCTACTAGTTCTGCAGATTCTGCTAGTTTCCTCTAGTTTCTGCTAGATTCTATTAAGTAACTAGATTTAGCTAAGTTTAGTTAAAATTAACTAACAGTAGATTATAGACCTACTTTAGATTTTAATGTTTCGTATAAAGAAGTCTGTGTTGAATCAGCTGAAGATGAGTTAAAGTAGCTTAAAACTGATTTAGCTTTAGATAAATTACTTTCACCAATGTAGTTTTGTGCTAATTTTAACGTTGCTGCATTTTTAACGTAAGAGTTTAATGAAGTATCGCTTAATAAGCTAGTTAAATTAGAGTTTGATAAGCTACCTGAAGTAATTTGTTTTAATAAACTTTGATCACTTGAGCTTAAAGAAGATAATGAACTTAATGAAGAAGTTGCAGAGCTAGCTGCACTTTTTAAAGAAGATAAACCTGTGCTTGCAGAAGCAAAACTAACACCTGTTAATGCTACTAATGTTACTAAAGCTGCTTTTTTTAAAGTTTTCATAAAAATCCCTCTAAATTAAAATATTTTTTACAAAATTGAAATGATCTAGAGAAGATCATTCATTTTTGTTTGAAAGTTTACTCCTAAGTTATAGAGGTAAAAAACCGAGATCCAAACTTTAATTTAGCGTAATCTAAAATAAAAGTTTGAAATTTCGTTACTTTTTCTTTAACTCAACCTAAACTACATTACTTCAATAGATACTTTTAAAATTTTTTATTTAGCTACTTGACCAAATATTAATTTGATAAACACCTATTGCAAATAATTTTTTAATTTTCTAAATCGTTTTTTATCTATATAGATCACAAGGTTAACTCCAAATAAAGATACTCTAAACTAAAGATAAACTAGAAATACAAAGGGGTTATTTCCCGATTTTATCCCCTCCAAGCAGTGGTTAAAATTATCCCCAACAAAAAAGTTAACCTTTCCCCTAAACTCTCCCAAAACTCTTGAACCTTTTATTTTAGAAATTTACAATTTTATTAATTCGTTTTCCCTTTGAATAAAAAATGGCTTTTTAGAGGTAATTCCCATAATAAAAAAATAGGAATTCTTAATCTAAGTTATTGATTTTTAAGGATGTCAATTTTTAGGATTAAGTTTTTTATATTGACAAATTTTTATTTTTTTCGTCTTTAGGTTATAATATACGTATAAAGATTTTAATCTAGATTTTGAAAAGTTAACCTTTTTGGCGAAAGGTGCTTTAAGAAAAAAGAATACTATAATTTCACATAGACAAAACTACTTGGCGGTAGTAATCAAATGTTGAAATTATGTACTTGGGGTTCAGATATTAATATTTTTCTTTGACTTGTTTTGGCGAACAAGAAATTGAACTAAGTTAAATAAGAGCTTTAAGTAATAGAGAGTAACAAATAGGCAAAAACTAGTTAATATTTAACTTTATATAAAGAACTAGCACTCTAATAAGATTTTTGGCGAAATCGATCAGAGTAAAATGGCGACTGTATATGTGGAAATATAAGTCCAGCTGTAAGTTCTAAAGTTCTATATAAGTTAGTTAATTTAAGTTATCTCTGTTAATTAAAAGATACTAAAGAACTAGTACATAAGAAAAATCTGAAATATTCAGAACATATATTTACTAAAAAACTTATTACACAAGTTTACTTACATTTTATAAGAGGCGTTCGTAAGTAAAAACAACTTGGTATAAGTTACATCATGATAAGAAAATAAAATTTTAATATGAGACAATTAGCTACTTTAAAAAATACTTGGAATCTTTTAATCGTTCTTTCTCTATCTTTTTTACTAGCAAGTTGCGCAGGTGGTGCTGCTAAAAACATCGCTAACAATTTATTAGCTGAACAAAACTTCGCTGTAGTACACGACTACAACAGCAACCGTTACTATGCTTTAAGTTCTCCAGAAATCTACGACTACGTTGAAATGCGTGTAACTGAAGAAGAACAAGAAAAAATGCAAAACATCGCAGCTGGTAAATATACAAACGAACAATTAGAAGAAATCATCAAAGGTCAAGATTTCTACTTAGTACGTAACGCTGCAGTTTTACAATTAGCTGCTAACTACTACAATGTAGGTCAAGCTGATAAAGGTAAAGATATCCTAGCATACTTCAACTATCCTTTATCAATCCGTACACAAAAGGCACTATTTACTTCTTTAAACAACCCAGTGTCTATTTTTAACTAATAACTTAGATAATAAATTCAACAGCATGCAGTACTACTGCATGCTGTTCTTTTTTGCTTATATATAGGTAAATTTGGTATAATGTAGGTTATTACACCCTTAAGATAATGTACTCTACAAACAACAAGTATATTCATGAATAAAACTATTAAATTCTTAACTAAATTAGTACCTGTAGCTAGTTTAAGTTTAGCTTTAGCTTCTTGTGTATCGCCTAATTTTAACTGGGGGCAATCTGGTGACACCACTACCGGACAAGTAGCTTCTTATAATACTTTAAGTCAAGAAGAAAAAAATTTAGTTAATAATTTAATTAACTCTTCTTCTATCCCTACAAGCACTTTAATTAGCTACTATTCACAAAATAGCAATTTATACGTGCGTAATGAAATTATCTTACGTCTTGTAGATAATTTAATTAACGAGAATAAATATGACGCTGCTAAATACTATTTGCAAAACTTTAGCGCTACTAGCGACACGCGTCAAAACTCACAATACAATCTTCTTGCAACTCGTTTAGGTCAATTAACCAATGACCAAACTTTAATTAACTCAACGCCAAGCGTTGACTTAAGTCAAATTAGCTTAAATCAAAAACTTTCAGCAACTAAAGTAGAGGTTATTAAACAATTTGGTAACAATAACTACGACCAAGGTCTTGATATTGTTAATCAAGTTTATCCTACTTTAACTGCTAACGATCAAAAACAACTAGTTGACTTTACTTTAGATCAACTTGTTAAAGTTCCAAACAACTCGCTAAATAATTTAACTGAGCGCGCAAGTTCTTCTACAAATGCAGCTTGGTATGCTTTAGCTTACTTAGCTAACAGTAATACTAATAACGCGCAAGAACTAGCTGAAGGCTATAGCCAATGGAAAACTAACTACCAAAGCTCAGCTAACCCTGCATTAAACTATACTCCAGTATTATTTAGTCAAAGTCAATCAGCAGCTTCATTAAACTACCGTAATGTAACTGTATTATTACCTCTTACAGGTAACTATAGCGTGCTTGCTAAAGCGGTACAAGCTGGGATTGATAACGCTAATAAAAATAATAAAGTTAACCTAAACTACGTAGATACTAATGTAGTCTCTGCAACTGAAGCGGTAAAAAATGCTGACGGTAAAGCTGACATTATTATTGGTCCATTACTACGTGATAATGTAGTTGCAGTAAACCAACTGAACTTAACTACTCCAGAAGTTATGCTAACTTCGGTAGGTAGTTACAACATTGGTGCTTGCTACTACAGCATGGGTGTTGAAGACCAAGCTAATACCATTGCTAATATCATGAATCAGCTAAATATTAGCAATTCAGTTATCCTATCAGATAACACTAACTCTTCAATTCGCGCTGCAAGTGAGTTTGCACGTGTTTGGTTAAAACTGCAACAACAAAATGTTACAGTTGTTAACTTCAATGACGAGAACCTTGCTGGTCAAATTAAAAGTTTACTTGGTAAAACTCCAAAACCTGACGCTATTTTCTTCTTAGGTTCGTCTGAGCAACTAGTTACTTTTAACTCAACTCTTAAATTTGAAGAGCCGGATAACAAGATTAAAACATTTGCAACTTATCGTTCAAATGATGAGACTTTAACTTCAGTTAAACTAGTTGATTTAAGAAACGTTTACTTTACTGAATCTTCAGTTATTGCTGAACCAAAAAGTGAAATTGCACGCGCTGCTGATAAAGCTTTAAATACCAATAACTACAACGCAAAACGTTTATTTGCTTTTGGTAATGATAGTTTCAAACTAGCACAAAACTATTCAGCTCTGCGTACTATCAATAACTATTCAGTAAACGGTGCTACTGGTAAAATCATTATTCCACAAGGGAGAAATTGTGTAATTAACAATTACTATAATGTTTACCAAGTAGTTGATGGCGAATTTGTAAAAATCAATTAAATAAGGTTTCCATATGTTAAAAAAATTAGCACTTATTAGTTCTATTGTAGTTTTACTGGGAGCTTGTTCAAGTTCAACTAGTGATTCAACTACTAACGTTAGTACAACTCAAGTTCAATCTTCAAGCAAGACCGCAAATATCTCTGATTCAGCTCTTGAATCAAATTTAAATCAAAGTATTGAAAACTCTTACCCAAGCTCACGCTTCCCACACCGTGTAGACGCAGTAGTTTGGCAAGGTATTACTTTATTAATTGGTCAAGCACAAAACCAAGAGTTAGCTGATAATATTTACCGCATTGCCTCTCAAGTATATGGCGTGGGTAAAATCATGAATCAGATTGAAGTAAACTCACAATTTAATCCTACAGTAAGCGGTAACGTTTCTGACAGTACTATTACTGCAGTAGTTAAATCTCGCCTTGCTTTAACAAAAGGCGTACCATCTACTCGTATTAAAGTAATTACTCAAGACGGTATTGTTTACTTATTATCTAAAGCAACAACTAGCCAAACAGAAACAGCTGCGCGTGTAGCTGCTGCTGAAACTGGGGTTAAGTCTGTTCGCATTGTTACTGTTGAATAAATCTCTCAATAAAATTAGCTAGGTCAACTAGCTAATTTTATTATTGTATAAAGAAATGAAAGTTGTAAGTTTTAATATAAATAGTGTAAGAGCTCACCTAGACCAGTTGATGGCTGTGCATGAACAAATGCAACCAGATATTATTGGTCTACAAGAGATTAAAGTGCACTCTGATAACTACCCTGAAGAAGTACTCGCTGAAGACTATCACGTTTACCACTTTGGGCAAAAAACTCACTACGGAGTTGCAATTTACACTAAAATCAAACCTGAAAACGTCTACTACGGTTTTCCAACTGATAGCGA
Source organism: Psittacicella hinzii (assembly GCF_003585885.1). Lineage (GTDB taxonomy): Bacteria > Pseudomonadota > Gammaproteobacteria > Enterobacterales > Psittacicellaceae > Psittacicella. The sequence continues at coordinate 15,515 of NZ_NRHC01000144.1, forward strand.
AGACGCACAACGTCGTTTAATTACAATTGATATAGATCACCCAAACCTAGGTAAACTACGTGTAATCAATGGTTATTTCCCTCAAGGTGACAATATTAATAATGACGTTAAGTTCCCAGCAAAACGTAAGTTTTACGCTGACCTTGTAGAATATATTAAACAAACTCCTGAAGGCTATAAGTTAATTATTATGGGTGACTATAATATTAGTCCTAAGGATATAGATATAGGTATAGGTGCCGTAAATGCTCGTCGCTGGTTACAAACAGGAAAATGCTCTTTCCAACCAGAAGAACGTGAATGGATGGATCAACTATACGCTCTAGGTTTAAGTGATACTTTTAGATTAGTTAACCCAGAGATTGAAGATAAGTATTCGTGGTTTGATTATCGCTCTCGTGGTATTGAGGAAAATCGTGGTCTCCGCATTGACTTAATCATGTGCTCTGCAGAGCTAAATGCACATGTGGAAAGTGCGGATATTGATCTCGATATCCGTCGTATGGACAAGCCTTCTGATCACGCTCCGGTATACACTGTTTTTAAATAGATTTTTTACTATGGCAAATTTTATTCTTCGTGAGTATTTAGAAGATATTATTACTAGCAGTCTAAATACTTTTGTGCATACGCAAGACAACCAAGGGAAGTTAGATAGCAATACTACTTACCCAGCAATTATTAAACCAACTAAATCAGCGCAGTTTGGTGATTACCAAGTAAACGGGATTTTACCTTTAGCAAAAACTTTAGGCACAAATCCACGTGATTTAGCTACCAGCTTTGCTGAATACTTCTCAACTAAATACAGCAAAGAGTTTGCAAAAGTAGAAGTAGCTGGTCCTGGTTTTATTAACCTCTTTTTAAATGACCAATGGTTAGCAGAGTTAACTCCTAACCTTGAGCATTTACAAGAAAATCTAAAAGTAGCTAAGCCACAAACTATTATCCTTGACTACTCTGCACCAAATATTGCCAAAGAAATGCACGTAGGTCACTTACGTACAACTATTATTGGGGATTCTTTAGTACGTGTTCTCCAATTTTTAGGGCAAAATGTTATCAAGGTTAACCATATCGGTGACTGGGGTACCCAATTTGGGATGCTCATGGCATATATGGAAGAAGTGGAAAAAGATCCTGAAGGTCACGATGTTAAAATCGAAGACCTTGATGGCTTCTACCGTGCTGCTAAAAAACGTTTTGATGAAAGCGAAGACTTCCAAGTTTATGCGCGTAGTCTGGTAGTAAAACTTCAAGGTGGTGATCCACACTATCTAGCTAAGTGGAAACAATTAGTTAACATTACTATGACGCAAAACAACCGTACTTATCGTCGTTTAGAAGTACTACTTACTGATGATGATATTATGGGTGAATCTATGTACAACCCTATGCTTCCTGGTGTAGTGCAAGATGCTTTAGATCAAGGCGTTGCTACTATTGACCAAGGTGCAGTAGTTGCTCACTTAAGCGAATTCAAAAATAAAGATGGTGAAGACTTAGGGGTAATCCTGCGTAAGTCAGACGGCGGTTACTTATACGCAACTACTGACTTAGCTTGTATGAAATATCGTGTAGAGCAATTACATGCTGATGATATTGTTTACTGTACTGATATGCGTCAAGCAAACCACTTTGCGCAAATTGAAATTATTGCCCGCAAACTTAAATATGTTCCTGACACAACTAAAATTACTCACGTAGGTTTTGGTATGATGTTAGGGAATGACGGTAAACCATTTAAATCACGTTCAGGTGATGTAGTGCGTTTAAATGATTTACTTGATGAAGCAGTTGAACGTACAGAAAAACTACTAGCAGAACGTAATAGCGATATTACTGGGGAAGAAAAAGATAACTTAGTTAAAGCTTTAGCTTACGGTGCGGTAAAATACGCTGACTTAAGCAAAAACCGTACAACTGACTATGTGTTTGACTGGGATCGTATGATTTCTTTTGAGGGTAATACTGCTCCTTACATGCAATACTCTTATGCACGTATCCGTTCTATTTTACGTCGCTTAGCTTTACCAGAAAGCAAAGAGGTACAAATTACTAATGAGTACGAACGTAATCTTGTGTTAAAACTACAAGAATTTGCTGACGTAATTAATAAAGTTGGTACTTTATTAACGCCTCACTTAATCTGTACTTACTTATATGAACTATCAGGTACTTTCAATAGTTTCTATGAGAATGTAAATATTGCTAAAACAGAAGATAAGCAATTACAAGATTCACGTATTAACTTAATCAACTATACAGCAATGGTTTTAGCTCAAGGTTTAGAGCTATTAGGCATTAAAGTAGTTGAACGTATGTAATAAAATCATAAAAGAGGAGGCTATAACCTATTCTCCCGAAATTTTTTAAGTAAATAATTGGGGTAATTAAAGTAAAAGCATTAAAAATCAATAAAAAAGTCAAGCTT
>NZ_NRHC01000145.1 GCF_003585885.1 Psittacicella hinzii
TTTAGTTTCTACGTTTAGTTGCTACGTTTAGTTGCTACGTTGCTACGTTGCTATGTTTAGTTGTTACGTTTACAACAATTGATACGTTAAAAACAGTTGTTACGTTTAAAAGCTAGTAAGTTGTAGCTTAGATCTTGGGAGCTACATCTCTAAGTATTTTGTGAAAAATTGTCTCTCAACTTGTTAAGCGTTCTTAATAAAGCAGTTTTTTCTCTTACATAGCCATTTTTAAGCTAACTTTTCTCTCACCAAGTTTGGCTTAATAGTAAAATTAGTATGGTTTAGTTTACTTATGCAGCAAGACCTAAACTAAACTCAAAGTTTTTATCCAAATTACTATTTTTACAATTTGACAATCATCTCCACAACAAAACAATTGGTTTAATTATGGCAGAATTTACTTGGGATCAACAGTTAATTGATAAATACAATTTATCAGGTCCTCGTTATACTTCTTACCCAACTGCTTTAGAGTTTTCCGAGAAGTACACTAATGCTGATTTTGAACAAGCATTAAGCAAATACCCAGAGCGTCCAATTTCGCTCTATATTCACATTCCGTTTTGTCACACTTTATGTTACTTCTGTGCTTGTAATAAAGTTATTACTCGCCATAAAGAAAAAGCAGATATCTATCTAGATTATCTTGAAAAAGAAATGGCTTACCGTGCGCAAAGTTTAAAAGATCGTAAAGTAAACCAATTCCACTTAGGAGGCGGGACGCCAACTTACTTAGTTCCAGCGCAAATGCGTCGCCTCATGGCAATGGCACGTAAGTACTTTACTTTTACCGATGACGTGGAAATGGGAATTGAAATTGATCCAAGACGCATTGAGTTAAACTACATGGATATGCTTGTGGAACTTGGTTTTAATCGAATTTCGATTGGTATTCAGGATTTTGACAAGCAAGTACAAGAGGCGGTTAACCGTGTGCAAGATCAGCAATTTATTGCTGATTTAATTAGCCATTCACGTGAGTTAGGAATTAACTCTATTAATCTAGATTTAATTTACGGTTTACCATTCCAGACTGTAGACAAGTTTGCCTATACTCTTGAAGAGGTAATTAAATTAAATCCTGATAGACTTAGCGTGTTCAACTATGCTCACTTACCAGCACGAGTTCCAGGACAAGCTAAAATCAAAGAAGAAACCCTACCTACAGCTAAAACTAAGCTAGATATTTTTGCTTACTCAATTAAGCGTTTACATCAAGCTGACTTTGCTTTTATCGGTATGGATCACTTTGCTAAACCAAACAATGAACTTGCGCTTGCCCAAAAAGCAGGTGTGCTACACCGTAACTTCCAAGGGTACACTACCCACGGAGAGGCAGATCTTGTTGGTTTAGGTTGCAGTAGTATTTCTATGGTGGGAGATACCTATGCACAAAATGCAAAAACAACTATGGAATACTATGAGCTTGTAGACAAACAAGAGCAAGCAATTGTTAAAGGTTTTGCCCTATCAGAAGAAGATTGCTTACGTCGTGATGTGATTAAGCAAATTATCTGTAACTTTAGTTTAGATTATCGTCCATTTGAACAAGAATACGGCATTGACTTTAAAGAACACTTCAAGCAAGAACTAGATCTTCTTGATACCTTTATCGCTGATGGAATTGTGATTCCAAATGAGTTTGGTTTTACTATTCCAGAGCGTGGTAAGTTATTTGTACGTCACGTTTGTATGGTGTTCGATGAATACTCTAATGTAAAACGCGCTTCTTTTAGTCGAATTTTATAAGCAGTTACATAATCGTAATCGAGTTTAATGCGTGGTTGTATAATCGAGCTTTAAAAGTGGGTACGTACGGAGAATGTAAAAAATAACCAAGAGTCGCATAGTCAAGAGTTTACAATTGGTTGCACGATTTGAGTTAATTATTTCGTTCTTCCT
>NZ_NRHC01000146.1 GCF_003585885.1 Psittacicella hinzii
AAAAATCTAAAAATTTAGGAGTTAAAGTTATTGCAATGTAACTAATTCACTTGGCAACTGTGTGCAGTGTGTCAGAAAATGTTCATTGATTTCGTAGATACCATAGATTTTTACCATACATTTTGACTGTACATAGTAAGTAAAGTAGAAAAGTTAAATCCTCCAAACCTTAGGTTTGGGGGATTTAATGTATCTTTTGGGGATCAAGTGGGGATCAAGTCAAAGAAATTAGCGCGTAATTATTTCGGTCTTCCTTTCGTTCTTCCATTGTTAACAAAGTTCAAGTATTAGCAAACTACAAGTGCATTTTTTGATGAGAAAAGTAGTAGCCATATCTTTGATCAAAAGCTAGCTAAAGCTATCAGGTTATGATCAAAAGCTATCACTTTAAGAAGTCCCTTAAAGAATAATTCTAGGTACTAGCTCAAAAAGCTAATTTCTTTTCTCATAAAAATTTATAAGTTGGAAAAGTTAAAAGATAAATTTTTTGTCATTAAGGATTTTTTAGCCGAGAAATTAGTTAGAAAGAAGATAATTTTTTCAGCAAGAAATTTATTTTTTGGAATTTAATTTTGGAGAGAAATTAAAAATTTTTCAGAAAAAAGTTAAAAAATTTTGTTGTGGGACTTGATTTTAGAAGTGAGGGGTTAGGTTTTTACTTTTAATTTTCAATTACTTAGCTTTGGTTGATTAGTTGTTGTTAATATTTGACAGGTTTCGATAAAAATTCAGCATTTTAAATAATTTTATATTATAATCTAAGTAAGTATAAACATAATTTTATAGAGTTAGATGTTATCACTCTAACCTCATGTAAAATGGTGTTTTTACTATTATGTATTGTTTTCCTTCAAAAGAAAACATTTCACATAATATTTATCGATTGTTTAAAAAAGAATAATTAGTGAGTTTGGCTCGGTTGTTAACCGGGCTTTTTTGTGCGAGTTTACCAGCTATTTTCCTAGTTTTTTCTCGATTTATTCTGCATTTTTCCACGAGCTCTTCTCCAGCTTTTTCCAGTTCCTCTCAACTTTTCCTGTAGCTCTTACCAGATTTTTCTGCAATTCTTGTTAACTTTTTAGCCTAACTTAGTGCTTTCAAGTTTGCTCTGATCTATTAGTAACTAAATTTATTTGCTTAGTAATTTTTCTTTGCAACCTTACTGCAACTTTTCTTTGCAGATATGAACTATTGAATACTTTCTCTATTTTTGCTCTTAATCCCAAATTCAACCCAATCCTATCCGCAATTTCAACTTTTTTACAGCTTTTTCTACATCTTTTTCTACATCTTGTTCTAAAGCTTGTTCTAAAATTAATTAAAACCTTGTAAATCTTCAAGCCAAAGTAACCTCTAGTTGTACAGTCAAACCAGCATTTCCAAAGTCACAAAGCTAATTCCCCAATTTCAAAATTCCTCAATTACTCAATTGCAAAATTAAACCATGTTCGTAAAAACGAATCCTCACTTTTGTAAAACAAACTTCAGTTTGTTATCAGTGATAACATAAAATTAATGGTCAAAAAAATTTTCCAAAGTTAAAGATAAAATGGCAAAGATGATGGCTCAATTTTTTATAAAAACAGTCAAAGAACACTTATAAAAAGTAAGTAAATACGATTTTTTATAAAAATTATGTAAAGTTTTTCTTTCGTTTTTTCCGTTACTTAATGCTTATAGCAAAAATAAAAAGCGAAAAAAATATAATTTAGATTTAACTTTTTTAAAATTTCCCTGTCAGAATAGGAGCAAATTTTAAAATAAACAAATAACCTAGGTTATTAGTTTGTCGCTTTGTGGTTAAGATCATTTAGCTTAACCTCTTTTTTATTTTGCAAATTTTGTAGTGGTAACTAAAATTTTTCTAAGCTTTAAATAGTCTGCAGATAAGTTTTCAAATAGTCTGTAAGCAAGCTTTATTTAAAGAAGCTTTAAATAATGCGAGCAAGCTTTAAATAGGCTTATAAATAATTAAAGCAAGCTTTACATGAGCTTCAAATAAGCTTCAGATAGGAAAAAATTTTACTACCTTGTTTTTCGTTTTCTACCAACATTTGTTATTGCTAGTTTGTGTTAGCACCTTTTGCAATAGTCTTGTTAAACTACTGCTAGATTTCGCTATGTATCGAGCTTTTTACGATTTATGAGCAAATGCTAGAAAGGAAATTAGCCAAGTTTTCTGGGTTGTAGTTAAAGAGCTAATTGAAAAGAGAATTATTATTCAAGAACAAAAATCAATGATTAACTCCTTGAATATAAAAATGACAGAGGTATATATTTATAGCTTGACGTGTAAGTCAATAGATTATTCAGCCTTAATATGTATGGTATGAAGTAGTACATTCTTATCTATTTTTTCATCTTTGTACTACTATGACGTGTTTGACTTCAAACACGAATCTAAGATAAAAGTAAAAATAAAAAATCGATTTTATGATGATTTTCTCTTTATTGCAAAAGGTTATCCTTTGCTTCTTGTTAATGTACGTTAGTTTTGCCAAGGCTGAAGTTAGTCTTAAACAGTTAGATACATCTAACAACGAACCAATTTTAAAAATATCAGAGCTAGATATAGTTCCAGAGCAAGAATTAATTTTTAATCAGGTACTCCAGTTAAAAATGTTAACTTCTTTATCAGGCAGACATAACATTCTTGGAATGTTTGCTCTTAAAGATGAAAACAACTCACGCGTTTCTTACCTAGTCGAGCTTTATGCAGATTCTGCTACTTATTCAGCTTACCAAGTTTCACCAGAACAACAAAACTTTGACTTCAATCTCCGCCAGATGATTGCAAGTAAACCAAAAGAAACAGTTCTGCGTTCGAAATATGTTTACAACAAGGAAGCAATTAGTAGCTTAGCTCACAACAAAGTAAGCTTTACGGAAATTGAAATTAAAGACAAAAAAGAAGGTGAGTTTCAACAAAGACTCATGGACTTAGTTGAACATGCTAAGAGTTCAATTTCAGGCGTAACAACGCTTTACATTGCTCAATCATATGAAAAGAGTAATATTTGGTACGTGATTACAGTTTTTGATACCCAAAAACAATACAAAAACTACTTACGTAGTAGCATTTACCGTAACTTAATCGCAAAAGATTCAACTGTTGTTAAAAGACATAACGAAGTAGAAGTAACTGCGAACTTCTTAATGGGACAGAGATTAGTGCAAATCAATAGATTTAACTATCAACCATAGGAAGTAAATTATAAATTAGAGGAATGCAGTGCTTCATCTGCCTAGGATTAAGTTAGAAACAGCTTAAAAGAATTGAAGTAAGAATTTAGCCAAGAATTCGACATTCAAATTCAACATTTAAATTGAATATCCAAACTGAATATTCAAACTGAATATTCAAAAACATTAATTCATTCAAACAAAACTACAAACAACAAACAACGACAACTAAAAACAAGAAGTTTAAGACGACAAGCACCACATAAGAGGTTCCTTAAGTGGTGCTTTTTATTTGTCCAAGATTGCTTAAAGTCGTTATATAATAATAGCGTTATGTAGATTTATGAGAAGTTACTTTTGTAAAAAATGAATTATTAGGAGCACTTGAAATATATGACACTCCCTGATTACACTGATTTAACTTTAAAAGAAAAGGAAGAGTTAAGACAACGAACAGTTTTAAGACCACCATTAAGATTTCCAGGGTTTACACAACCTTGGCGCACAGATCGCGTAAAAAATGTTTTTGATAAAATTACTCGCGGTAAAGTATTATCAGCTAGATTAGTAAGATCTACTCCAGATGAAGAATATAAGTATCCTGTATATTCTTCACAAACAAAAAACTATGGAATACTAGGTTGGTACAACCAATATCTTTATGAAGATGTTATAACTTGGACTACTGACGGCGCTTATGCAGGAGAAGTAAAATTTAGAAAAGGAAAATTTTACAATACTAATGTTAGTGGAGTGCTAATGTCTAACTCTGGTCTATGCAATAACTGCATGGCCGAAGCCATAAATAAATTAACTAAGCTATATATTACTAATGGGGTTTATGAAAAACTCATGAACAAGAATATGGGTGAGGTATTATTTACTTATCCTGAAGAACCTGAAGAGCAAAAAAAACTTAGCAAACTCTTTGCAGAATTAGATAAAAGTATACGTATAGCTGAAGAACTTTATGAGCAAACTTTTAATATTCGTAAAGGATTAATTGAGCGAATGTTTACACTTAAAGATGGTATTCCACTTTTATGTTTTCCAGAGTTTTATCATGGAGATGATAAAGAGTCCCAGAAGTGGCAAACTAAGAAAGTTAAAGAAGTAGTAACTTTCTATAATTCGGCAAAAAAAAGTCTTTCTGAGAAAGAACGTATTCCAGGAACAACTCCTTATTTAGGTTCTAACAATGTTCAAGATTATGTTGAAGGCTATACTCATGATGGTGAAAATGTAGTCTTATCTAGATTAGGAGCAAATGACCTACTTAATTACCCAGTTCGTATTACTAAAGGGAAAATCTGGGCTAATGACCACGTTCATGTTATACGTGGTAATGAGGGAGTAGTTGAAAATAGTTTCTTAGCTGCGTTTTTAAGAGGACTTAACTTTCACCCTATTTGTGTTGGAGGAACAAGACCTCAATTAAACCGTAAAGGACTTGAAGAAGTAAATGTTTCTTTTCCAGCGTATGAAGAACAAGAAAAGATTGGTAAATTATTTATGGATTTCCAAGATCTTCTTGAAGCTTATGAAAAACGAATAAAACTTCTAAAACTAAGAAAAAAAGCTCTATTACAGCAAATGTTCTGTTAATTCTCTGGTTCTTTCTAACCTTAAACGCAAAATCTCCCCTCGAGGTACAACCTCAAGGGGAGATTTCTCATTTTGTCTAGCATTTGTGGTACAGCTCATTTGGAGAGCAACTAAATTAGCTAACAAGATCAGCTAACGCCACGTCCCAACCCATAAAACGAATAGCAAAGAATAGTACAAAACCTACAAAAGCAGCTACTAACCCCGCTAAGATATCGTCAAACATGAGCGCAAAAGTTGTTTTGAAGCGTGTATCAAACCAACCAATAACTCCAGGTTTAGTGATATCAAAAATTCTAAAGAGTAGTAATCCAATTAAACTAACCACCCAGTCCATTTGTACCCAGATGTAATCTCCAGCAACAAAGGCATAGAGAACATAGTTAACTAAGAAAATAGCAGCAGCTTCGTCAATTACAATGTAACCTGGGTCAACACGTCCATCACGTTTTTTTAGTTCCCAAGAAACAAACCAACCAACAAAAAAGAGGACAACAGCCCAAAGAAGTTGATTGTTCCATAATGCAGGTTCAAAGTAGTGTACTAGTGCCCAAGAAACAATAGCTGCAGCTATTGATCCCCAAGTGCCTGGTGCAGGTTTAAGCAAACCAGACATAGCAAAGGTTGCGATAAAAAGGTAAATCTTACCAAGAGTATCGTATTCTTTAAAAAGTGAAAATCTAAACATAATCAAAAGAAGATAGAGGTTTGTTCAGTTTTGTTTTAGAAGTGCGAAACTGAGGAGTTGATAAATATTTTTGCTTCTCTATAATATCCTACTTTGTGATCTTTTGAGTGGAAAACTAGTAAGGTTGAGTTTTTGTGAGTGCTTTGAGTTATTTGCAAATGCAATGACTGCTTTGTAAGCTAGGTTAGTTCTTTTAGCTCTTCGAACCTCATTATGAGTTATTTGTTGTTAACATTGGGGTATTTGTAAGCTTGCAGTAATTATTTCCTTGCTTGTCCTTCCTCTTCAAATTTATCTTTTTGTTATAATGTAGGTTATTATCTCGTTGTAAATTGAGAAGTACAGATTTTTATGAAAATTGTGATTTTAGGGGCTGGTAAAGTAGGAACTTCAGTTATAGATAACTTTATCAACGACGAATCAGACATAGTAGTTGTTGATCTAGATCCTACTCGTTTAGCCTACATAGCTTCAAAGTATGAAGTGGTGACAATTACAGGGCACGCTAATGACTTGAGCGTGCTTGATCGTGCAGATCTAAGATCTGCCGATCTCTTAGTAGCCACAACCCAGCACGATGAAGTAAATATTATGGCCTGCAAGATAGCTCATGAAATTTACAATGTGGAATTTAAAATTGCGCGTATTCGCCAACGTCGTTTCTTAGAGCAACGCGAACGTTTATTTGCCTCTAAGATATTTCCTGTAGATTATATTATTGAGCCTACCTTGATTATGGCTAACTCGCTCTATAACCTCATTCGTTATCCAGGAGCTGAGTACTTTAACTATTTTTGTGACCAAAAAGTAGCTCTTTTTGCCTGCCAAGCGCAGTATGGAGGGATCTTTGTAGGTAAAGTTGGTTCATCAGCAGTTAGTGAACTAAACAAATTAGGTATTTGTTTAGTTGCCCTAATCCGTAATGGAGCAATGGTGCAAGTTAATGACTTTACAACCATTAACGCCGGTGACCAAGTTGTACTTATGGCAGAAACTGACAATGTTATGCTCGCCATGAGTTATTTCCAAAAAAATCCTCCCGCACCTAAGCGTATTATGCTAGCTGGTGGTAGTCGTACCAATACTTTCTTAGCGCAGTTCCTCCGTAAGCGCGCAAGTATTAAACTTTTTGAAGAAGATCACACCAAAGCGCGTCAGCTAGTAAAAGAGTTGAGTAATGTGCTTGTGATTGAAGGTGACTGTACTGATGAAAATATTCTCTTTGAAGAGAGAATTGATAGTACCGATATCTTTGTAGCCGTAACCGGAGAAGATAACGTTAATATCATGTCAGCAATCCTTGCTAAACGTATGGGTGCTAAACGTGCCATTGCCGTAGTTGGACGTACATTAAATAAGTCACTCGTGGAAAATGATGAAATTGACATTATCTACTCACCGCAAAATGATTTAGCGACCGAACTGCGTGCTCAAGGTAACATCACTCCATTTAAAAGAATTTTTAGGGATCCGCGAGATAACTTATTCCAGGTGTTACAAACTCAACTAAATGGGAGTTTTGGGAATAAGGAAGTTGAGGGGGTTACTTATGAGCAGCTTAAGGTGCCACATGGAATTCGTTTTTTAGCAATTTGTAACCAAGACGATTTTCGTTTAATAACCCCGAGTACGGTATTAAAAGCAGGGGATCAAGTGTTGGTGCTAGTTAACGACAATGATGATTTACAAACTTTTAGTCGTTTAAATGGTAAAAGTTTACTAGATATCTAGGAGCAAATATGTTTAATTTAAAATTTGTGCGTTTTGCTCTCGGAAATCTGACTTACTTGGTAACCGGCTTGATGTTTGTTACCTTGCTGGTTTCCCTTTACTACCAAGATGGTAAAGCTTCAGTTTACCTCCGTCAAATTGTGATTATGACAATCTTGGCATTGCTCCTTAAGTTCAATATCAAGAGTCACGAGATCACCCGTTTACGTACCCCAGACCTCTTTTTAACTACCAGCTTAATTTGGCTTTACTGTGTTTTGCTTTGTATGTTCCCATACTTAGTAATTGCCAATTATTCTTTTGCTGATAGTTTTTTTGAAATGACTTCAGGTGTAACGACAACAGGATCTACAATTATCACCGACTTTAACTCTCTACCAATCTCTTTGCTCTTTTGGCGTTCAATTACCCAATGGCTAGGAGGAGTAGGGTTCATTGTCGTGGGAGTACTGATCTTACCTAACCTTGGTACCGGTGGTATGAAACTGTTCAAAACCGAGTCCTCGGATAGTGAAGAAAAATCATTTGCTCACTATCGTGATCTTGCCTTTGCTATTTCCCTCTACTACCTCTTTTTAAGTGTAGTTTGTGCGTTAGCTTACTGGATTTGTGGCATGGGGAAAATGGATGCGATCTTGTATGCCTTTGCTACTGTATCAACCGGTGGTTTTGCGCCAACGGCGCAACCTTTTGCGGAACTGACAACAACTTATTGGCCGGGAATTATCATTATGTGGTTATCTGCCCTGCCATTCCAAGTATTTGTCCTCAATATTAAAGGGCGTTCACCTCTAAGAATTTTTAAAGATAGACAGATTTTAGTATACAGTGGGCTACTATTGGTAGTTGCATTTTTGATTATGCTAGATCGTTTACTTTACTGGACTGGAGGCAATGCTGATAAAAGTTTAATCTTGTTATATTGGGAAAGTTTAGCTAACTTGATCAATATTTCGAGTAATACGGGCTTTACCATGGATAACTTTTATCTCTGGGGAGCTGCGTCAATTGGTCTCTTCGGTTTTATGGCAATGCTTGGTGGTTGTTCTGGTTCTACTTCAGGGGGGTTAAAAGTATTCCGTTTGAGTATTGTCCACCTGTTTGTAAAACAACAGTTATACCGCAGTATTCACTCTAACTCGAATCAAGTTATTTTTTATAACGGTCAAGCTGTAAGTAACGAAGACTTTAAAGGGGTAATGTTCTTTATCTGTATCTACTTTATGACAGCAAGTATTTTTATCTTGTTGTTAGCTTTTACAGGTATGGAGATGAACCAAGCTTTATCAGCAGTAGTTACAACCATTTCAAATAATGGTGTAACCATTACCGGACCAGTTTCTTCGACTACTGGTGGCTTTGACGGACAAACCGATTTACAAAAGATTATTACAGCTTTTGTTATGATTTTAGGACGTCTAGAATGTTCAACTATGTTAGTTTTACTACTACCAAAATTCTGGCGTTACTAACCTTCTGCTCACCATAGTTGGTAAGCTCTTTTGAAAATTTGTAACATTTGAGCGTCTTCTTTTTGAAGGCGCTTTTTATATTCTATTTTCAGTTTTTTAGAAGTTAGAAGAGGGGATAATATGCTCGTAGGAGCTAGGAGCTAGGAG
>NZ_NRHC01000147.1 GCF_003585885.1 Psittacicella hinzii
ATTATACGGAATTACGGATATAAGAAAAAGTCAGGGAAACTTAATTATTAGAATATGGGAAGAGACGCTCTTAAAATAAGAGCGTCTCTAAAGTAAACTGTACATTTTATTTTTTAACAAGAATTAAATTGTCAGTTAACCAACCTGCAATTCCATCTTTTAAAATGTAAACTTTATTAAAACCTAGTTTACGTAAGCTTTTGCCTGCTTCAAATAAGTTTAAACCATCAGCATTTACTAAAATTACAGGTCTATCTTTATAAGATTCAATTTTACCAACGTTATTAGTTTTAATGTCTGAAGTAAGTAAATGAACAGAGCCAGTAATGTGACCAGTGCTGTAATCTTTAATAGGGCGAATGTCAACAATAACACCTTTTTGTGAGTTAACTAGAATCCCTACCATGTTATTACCGATAACATTAATTCCACTTAATTTGTCTTGTACAAAAGTGAAAATAATAGCTACTAAGCAAGCTACCCATGCTAATGAAAGGATTGGGTGATTGAAGAAAAATTCCATAACAATAAAATAACTATGTTTCTTAAAATATTAACTTTTAGAAATTATAGCAAAACAAGCATAAAATGAAAAGAAAAAATTAAAAAAGGGTCTTGTTTCAAGACCCTTTTTTAAGACTAAATTAGTCTAAGTATTTTTTGCTTACAAATGATAGATCATCATTTAAAGTGTAAACGATTGGTTCACCTGTAGGGATCTCAAGATTTAAAATATCTTCGTCAGAGATGCCTTCGATGTGTTTAGCTAGAGCACGTAATGAGTTACCGTGAGCAACAACTAGAACAACATCACCTTTTAATAATGCAGGAGCGATAGCATCTTCCCAGTAAGGTAAAGCACGTTTAAGAGTTAACTCTAATGATTCGTGATCAGGAACAACTGATGGATCTAATAATTTGTAACGACGATCGTTGTGTGCTGAATCAGGTGAGTTACGATCCATTGCTGGAGGTGGAACGTCGTATGAACGTCTCCAAATGTGAACTTGTTCGTCACCGTATTTCTCAGCTGTTTCTTTTTTGTTTAAACCTTGAAGAGCACCATAGTGACGCTCGTTTAAACGCCAGTTTTTAATTTGTGGAACAAATAATTGCTCTGATTCTTCTAAGATTAAGTTACAAGTTTTAATTGCACGAGTAAGTACAGAAGTGAAAGCTACATCAAATTGATAACCTGCTGCTTTTAATTTTTTACCAGCATTTTTAGCTTCTTCTACACCACGCTCTGTTAAATTAACATCGTGCCAACCAGTAAATAAGTTTTTAGCGTTCCACTCACTAAAACCGTGACGAACGAATACTAAAGTCTTAGCCATTGTTAAAACCTCTTGAAAAGACTAACTAGTCTTATACTAGTTAGAAAGAATACATTTTATAATTTATCAAAGAGCTACACAATCTATGATTAATCTGCTCTAAATTATATCATAAAAGAGAATTTAAAGGTAAATTATAGCTCAATTTGAGTAAAGGATTTATGAAGTAACCAGAGGATAACCTAATTTAGCCCAGCGTGTAATTCCACCATCAAGGGAATAGATGTTTTCAGCCCCTTGATTCATTAAATCAAGTCCTAAAACTTTAGAAGCATTTCCACGGTAGCACTGTAGGATAATTACAGTATTGTCAGTGAAGTGCTGCGCTTCTTCATGGAAGTTTTCTTCAGTTAGATGCACAGCGCCATCAATATGAGCCGCGTCATATTCCTCTTCGGTTCTCATGTCAAAGAGAACAACATCATCGTTAGTATTTAAAAGTTCTAGTAGTTCTTCACAAGATATTGTTTTAACATCTGAAAGTTTTAACATATTGGGGGTACCTACATAATAAATAATAAGAGTTTGAATAAAGTGTTAACTGAGTAAAATTTAAATGATTATAGCCAATTAACACCATATTTTTAGTTGGATTAGATGATTTTATCTATAGAAAACTAAATTGTACTCTATTCGATTTTATAATCAGTTACTATAGTTTAGGGTAACTCTTCGAATTAACTCAAGTTGCTTCTTTTACTTAGAATCGTCTTTATTTTCTGAGTTAGAAAAATCGAGAGATTTTGGTTTCATAATAGGTGTTGTTGAAGCAATTGAAGCTGTTGATGAACTAACTCCATGTATTTTACGACCTATTGTACGATCATGTTGACGGTTATATATAAAGAGGTATATCCCTGCCCCTACTATAATGATATAACCTATCACAGAGTATAGATCCGGAATGGTAGCAAATACGAAGTAACCTAAAATAAAATTCCAAATTAGGCTTGTGTATGAATAAATGCTAATCTCTTTAGCAGGAGCAAATTTAAAAGAATAAGTTAAGGCAAATTGTCCTATAGCGGAGAATAAGCTAGATAGAGCTAATATTAAGTAAAGGTAACCATTACCTTGAAAACCATTAAAGTGTTTAATAGTTGGGTAAGTCATGGTTAGGATAATAAAACAAGCTAAATGAAACATTATAGTAGCAGGGTGCTCACCATCTTCCTTAGTTGTAAGATAGCGAATACACATATAAGCAATACTCACTAACAGAGTACCCAGTAGACCTACAGCATAAGCAAAGAAGTTTGGATTATCAAAGCTTGGTTTTATAATAAGGAGGACACCAAATAAGCTAACAGCAACAATAATCATTTGGACAATAGTCACTTTTTCCTTTAAGAAAATAGCACAAAGAATTAAGAGTAAAACTGAATTAAGCTTTAGAAGCATATCAGCATCAGCTAGGCTTATATAGTTTAAAGTGTAAATATTAAAAAGCATGGCAATGCCACCTGCAGCTGATCGTAAAGTTAAAACAAGAGCATTTTTTCTTTGTCCTAAGAAAGTAACTTTAGGATTTTTCTTTTGTGCTTGTTTAACTAAAAACCAAGCAACAATTGCTAAACCTATCCCACGAGAGAGAAGTTTCTCGTAAGAGCTAATTTCATTATTTAGAAGTTTAAAGAGAAAGCTCATAAGAGCTAGGCTAAGCGCAGATAAGAGTGCGCAAAGAATACCTTTTGTTAAATTAGACATGTTATATTAAATAATAGAGTGCTAGTTTATATCTTTATTTTCCGTCTATTATAATTTAAGTAAAGATCATTAGCTCAATATAATCTAGACGAGTAAGCTGATAAAAGGGGATGGTATAACTAAAAGGAGTAATAAGTAAGGCACGGTAGAGAGCTTTAATGCGGGTAGTATAGAGTTTGTGTCATGCAACCAGCTACCAGCAGATTTATAAAGGAAAGGATAACTAACCTCGGGGAAAATAATTACTTCGCTTATTAAGTTGGACTTAGAGATTGAAACTAAATAAAAAGGAATTCTTTAAAACTTTTTAAATTGTAATATAAAATAAAAATAGGTTCCTTTATTCCAATTAAAGTAATTGCTTGAAAGGGAAAATAAAAGAAAATATTTTGAAAAAATCACGGTTATTTTCATAAAAAAAGTCAAATTGATAAAATTTAATTAAATTTATTCGCAAGTAAATTATCCTTAATATCAAGCTATTGAAGAAAAAACTTTTAATAAGTGTTTGACAAAGGTATCAGGTGTTTGTATAATGAGCAAGTCAAAGTGAGAAACGAAGAGTTCTTAAGAAGGAAAAGTAAAGTTAAAAATAAATTATTTTTACTCTTGACTTTAATTATTTAATTCTATATAATACTCAACGTTGTCATGAGACAATACAAAAATAAATAAAAAGATTTCAATGGTGACCGTAGCTCAGTTGGTAGAGCCCCGGATTGTGATTCCGGTTGTCGTGGGTTCGATTCCCATCGGTCACCCCATTTTTTCGTTCGGTGAGTGGCGCAGCTTGGTAGCGCATCTGGTTTGGGTCCAGGGGGTCGCAGGTTCGAATCCTGTCTCACCGACCATCTTTTTCTTTATATTTTTGTATACGAAATTTATTTTTAAATTTCGGTGAGTGGCGCAGCTTGGTAGCGCATCTGGTTTGGGTCCAGGGGGTCGCAGGTTCGAATCCTGTCTCACCGACCATCCTTTTCTCTTTTCTAATGCTAAAC
The DNA here is from genome assembly GCF_003585885.1 of Psittacicella hinzii. Classification (GTDB taxonomy): domain Bacteria; phylum Pseudomonadota; class Gammaproteobacteria; order Enterobacterales; family Psittacicellaceae; genus Psittacicella. Next base: position 4,043 of record NZ_NRHC01000147.1, read on the forward strand.
CTTGAAAGTTTATCATTAAAAAATAGAAATAAGTTCTTTAACAATTTAAC
>NZ_NRHC01000148.1 GCF_003585885.1 Psittacicella hinzii
CATTTGGGGTACAGCTCATACAGAGCAAGGTGAAAGTGCTGAACCTGTAAGCGAAGAAGCTTCAACCCCGAATTCAGAGCAAACAGCTCAACAGCAAGATGACAAACAGTCATCTACTGATAGTCAACCTCAAGAAGAAAATCAGCCTAAACAAGAGGAAGACAAAAAACAAACTACTAATGAAGAAGCTGGAAATTCTTCGGAAGAAACTAAAGCTGAAGCAGGATCTTCATCAGGTACTGAAACAGACACAGAAGTTGATGCTAAAACTGGAGCTGGAGAAGCTGAACCAGTTGCAACAGAACCTGCAAAACCATCAGAGACTACAGAATCTGAATCTGCAACAGCAGAGCAATCTGGCTCTGAATCAGAAAGCAAAGCAGAAGATAGTTCTGCAAACAAGACAGAAGAAAATTCTGCACAAAATGAAGAAGAAACATCTAAAGGTACAGTAAGTTCTGGAGAATCTCCAGAGGAAGATGTATCTAACGATACATCTTCAAATAGTGAGTCTACTGATAACGGTAATACGGATGCTTCTTCAGAACCTAGTTCTGGCTCTACAACTACTGATGAACAAAACTCATCTAATAGTGATAACTCTACTGCAGGAGATGCTAATGGTGGAGAAAGCGCTACAGAAGATTCTAGTGGGGGAGAAAACACTGCCGGTGAATCTACTTCAGTGGGTGCAGAAGACTCAACGAGTGTAGAAAATACTCCTAGCGCTGGCACTACAACTGAGGCTCAAGCTTCAGAAGATGATAAAACTTCAGAAGATGGAAAAACACCTGAAGGCACTGAAGTTTCAGGATCTTTAACTACTGATAGTCAAACCTCTGCTACAGAAACAACAGTAAAAGAAGAAGCACCTAGCAAAGAAGCTAATAACCAAAAAGCTGATGGGCAAGAAGCTGAAACTGCAAAACAGGAAAGTAAACCTGAAGGACAGGAAAGTGAACCAGCAAATCAGGATACAACTCCTACTGTTGAAGTAAAAGATCCAGAAGAAGTAACAGTACCTGTAGTTGAAGAACAAACCTTTGTTAGCCAAACTGGTTTAGTAGGAACTCCTCCAGCTGATACTGCTTTTAAAGGTCAAGGAAAAGGACAAGAGTACTTTAAAGGAATTTCAGCGGTTACGACTGATACTGGAGTTTATAAAGCTCCAGATGTAAGTGACTCATGGAATTTAAGTGCGTTAGCTACTTCGTTTAATCTTCCAGTTGGACATAAAGCTCTTCCTTGGTTAAATGCTTTAGGTGGTCATCGTACTTTTGCAGGGCAAGCATACATCTCGCAAAAAGGAGATGGGATAACTCCATTAACAGACGAATCTAAAGGCAAATTAACAGGGAAAAATGTTAATGTAATGTCGTTAGATGCGGGCTTTATTAAAAAAGACATAGTTGTACCAGAAAGTCAGTACCGCATGTATAACTATGAGTTCGGTGAGTTTAAAGAATCTAGTCAGGTTAGTTTATGGGATTTGAATAATTTTGGTAACCACGGAGCGCGTGTAATCAATATTATTGGAGCGCCTAGAGGTGATGGTACGCATTATGGTTTAGCTCCTGAAGCAAGATTACACCTCTTTGATATCACAGCTTACAGCTTATACAATCTTTTAGAAAATGTTTTTCTTTCTTTTAACCAAAAAGTAGAAAATCTTTCTGAAGTACTGTACCTTGGTGCTAATAGGGATTCCCGAAAAT
>NZ_NRHC01000149.1 GCF_003585885.1 Psittacicella hinzii
GTTCTGCTGTTCTGCTGTTCAGTTGTTCAGTTGTTCAGTTGTTCAGTTGTTCAGTTGTTCAGTTGTTCAGTTGTGCTTGCAAACTGCCATAAAAAAAGAGAAGGTACCAAAAGTAGGAGGTTCCTACCAAGGCAACGCCTCTCTTTCACTACTTATGTTGTTTGATTAAGTAGTCGTTTAGCTTACCTTGTTGGGGAGGTAAGCTAAGGAATTTGGTGGATCAATGCTAAGCTTGTAAAAAATAACAGAGCAAAAATAGAGGATCCATATATCTATTTAACTAGGGGTTGGCTAATTTGTCAACTAGTTAAATGCAAATTAGTACAAAATAATTGTTCTTGCTTTTATCTATTTTTTTATCTAGAAGCTGTAGTCGAGAATTTAGTGTTAGGATATGGTGGTAACTTTAAGGAGGCTAGCTGTGTACTTTTATGCCATCAATTAGCGAAATTTTCACGAAGATCTTGAGCTATGTTAAAATGAAAAGGTGAATAAGTTTTTTATTTTAAGGAGTCTAAATGTTATTAGAACTTTTAGCTGATTATGGCTTCTTTTTACTTAAGATAGTAACGCTAGTGGTTGCAATTCTCGCAGTCATTGCTTTTATTGTTGCAAGTAAGAAAAAAGCTGGTGGCAAAATAGGTGCTCTTAGTGTTGTTAACCTAGGAAAACAATACAAGAAACAAAAAGAATCTTTAGAAAATAGCTTTTTAAGTGACCAAGCTCGTGTTGCTAAGATCAAAGCTAAACTTAAACTTGATAAACAAGAAGCTAAAGAAGAAAAAGCTCGTCTTAAAGCGGGTACAGAGGACGACAAACCAAGCAAAGCGCGTTTATTTGTCCTTACTTTTAAAGGGGATGTAAAAGCTTCTAAAGCAGAAAGCTTAGCGCAAGAAGTTAATGCTGTTCTGGCTGTAGCTCGTCCTGAAGTTGATGAGGTTTTAGTAAGACTAGAAAGTGGTGGTGGCTTAGTAACCAGTTATGGTTATGCCTCTTCTCAACTTGCGCGTTTAAAAGCAAAAGGTATCAAGTTAACCGTTGCTGTTGATAAAGTAGCTGCAAGTGGTGGTTACATGATGGCATGTGTTGCTGATAAAATTGTCGCTGCTCCTTTTGCTATCCTTGGCTCAATTGGTGTAGTTGCAACTTTACCTAACATTCATCGTTTACTCAAAAAGAATGATGTTGATGTTGAAGTGTTAACTGCAGGACAATATAAACGTACTTTAACCGTACTTGGTGAAAATACTGAAGAAGGACGTGAGAAGTTCAAAGAACAACTAGAACAAACTCATGTTTTATTCAAAGATTTTGTGCAACAAAATCGTCCAGTAGTTGATTTGGACAAAGTAGCTACAGGTGAATACTGGTATGGTACGCAAGCGCTTGAGTTAAATCTTTGTGATGAACTAGCAACCAGTGATGATTTAATTCTTGCGTCTTTAGATGACAAAGAAGTACTCGCGCTTGAGTTTAAACCTAAAAAATCTCTTATCAAGAAATTAGGAGAACAAGCTGAAGAAAGTTCAGAGAACTTCTTTACGCGTATTCTTCATAAAAAAGGACAAGATTTTCTCTAGTAAAATAGTAAAAGACGACCGAGTTTTTCGGTCGTCTTTGCTGTTTGTTACTTTTGTTACTTTTGCTACTGTAATTTTTTACAATTTACCTTTATTATCTAATTACCTTTTCTCTTTCTTTTTCTCATTCTCATTTTTCCTAATGGAAAGTGAGGAAGCTCGTAAGGGATTAGGAATTAGGAATTTTGAAAGCAAATTGCTAAAATTTGGAGTTAAGCTTCGATGTCAGCAAATAGAGGCGTACTTAAATAACGCTCTGAAGCTGAAGGTAAGATAACCACAATTAGCTTATCTTGGAATTCTGGTTGTTTTGCTAAACGATCAGCAACTGCTAGAGCTGCCCCTGAAGAAATTCCGCCTAAGATACCTTCTTTTGCCATTAACTCACGTGCTGTATCCATAGCAGTTTGGCTATCAACTGTTTCTACGCGGTCAACTAAAGATAGATCTAGGTTTTTTGGAATAAAGCCAGCACCAATACCTTGGATTTTATGTGGAGCAGGTTTTACTTCTTCACCAGCAAGAGTTTGCGTAATAACTGGAGATTCAGCTGGTTCAACAGCAACGCTAGTAATCGCTTTACCTTGAGTGTTTTTAAGGTAACGACTTACGCCAGTAATAGTACCACCTGTACCTACACCTGCCACTAGTACATCAACTTTACCATCGGTATCAGTCCAGATTTCAGGACCAGTTGTTTGTTCATGGATTGCTGGGTTAGCTGGGTTTTCAAACTGTTTTAAAGTTACGTAGCGATTAGGATCAGAGGCAACAATTTCTTGTGCTTTTTCAATTGCGCCTTTCATTCCTTTTGCCCCTTCAGTTAAAACTAAAGTTGCTCCTAACGCACGCAGTAAACGACGACGTTCAATACTCATGGTTTCTGGCATAGTTAAAGTGAGTTTATAACCACGAGCAGCTGCAACGTAAGCCAGAGCAATACCTGTATTGCCAGAAGTTGCGTCAACAATCTCTTTATCTTTAGTTAGAGTACCGTCTTTTTCAGCTTGCCAAACCATGTTAGCACCAATACGGCATTTTACGCTAAAGCTAGGGTTACGACCTTCAATTTTAGCTAAGATGTTACCGTTGTGACCAAAGTGGCGTAAACGCACTAGAGGAGTATGACCAATAGTTTGTGAATTATCTTCAAAAATATTCATGTGGTTTTCCTTGTTTGAATTATCGAATTAATGGTTAGCTAATTCGATGATTAGTTAATTAAAGAAAGTTATTTTTACAAAAGATTAGCTCAAAGTACTCTAGACAAAGATATTTGGCTAATTTTTTGTAAGTGGTTTCTAAGATTGTAACACGAAAATAAACTTTTGTATTAGTAAATCTCTTAAGAATGCAAATTAGGAGTTTATTTTTATAAACGGAGTCATACTTGCTTATAATAGAAGTTAAAGAGAGTTTACTTAGAAGTTAAAGCATTGCTTTAACTTCTAGCAAACTCAAACTTTCACTTTTATTTTTAATTCAAACTAAAACTTTCAATTCGAAGCAAACTAAAATTCAAATTCTATGAACACTTTAACCACACAAATCTGGCAACAAATAAGAGCAGAAGCGCAAGAGCTCGTACAACGAGAACCTATGCTCGCAAGCTTTTACTATGCAACCATTTTAAAGCACGATTCTCTTGGTAGTGCTTTAAGCTATATTCTTGCGCAAAAACTTGGTTTAAGCTCAATCCTTGGAGCGATTTCTTTTCGTGAAATAATTCAAGAAGTACTTGAGCAAGAGGAAGAAATTATTGCTCAAGTAGCGCGAGATATTGAAGCCACAGTTGAGCGCGATCCAGCGGTAGATAAACTATCTACACCTTTACTCTATTTAAAGGGTTTTCATGCTTTGCAAGCTTACCGTATTACTCATTGGTTATGGTTACATGAACGTAAAGATCTTGCTATTTTCTTGCAAAATGAAATCTCTACCTCACTAGGCGTAGATATCCACCCAGCAGCAAGGATTGGCTCTGGTATTATGCTAGATCATGCAACAGGCATAGTTATTGGTGAAACCTGTGTAATTGGTAATAATGTCTCTATTCTCCAGGGAGTAACCCTAGGAGGAACAGGTAAAGAGAGTGGTGATCGTCATCCTAAGATCTCTGATGGAGTAATGATTGGTGCCGGTGCTAAAATTCTCGGGAATATTAGCATTGGCGAAAATGCAAAAATTGGAGCTAATTCAGTAGTACTTAAACCTGTACCAGCTTATTGCACAGCTGCAGGGGTACCTGCACGTATTATTATGAGTGACAACAAAGAATGTCCAGCAACCCAGATGAACCAAAATTTTATCGATATTTGGGAAGCGATGAATATTTAAAGCTTGGGATAGGATAGCGACCTAAAATTAGTGAGTTGGCTAAGTTAGTTTGCTAGGTTAGTTTGCTAGGTTAGTTTGCTAGGTTAGTTTGCTAGGTTAGTTTGCTAGGTTAGTTTGCTGATTTGTGTCATTAAGTTAGTAAGTTAGGTTGTTATTTGGATCTGCAAGAGTTGTACATTGCGCTGGTCGTCAAGCATTGCATTCATCTTTTTAATTAAAGAACCTCAAGAGTTTTACTTTTTAGGAGTAAAGCTTTTGAGGTTCTTTGCTTTGTAGGAGTAGGTTACCTTTATTTCATTTCGCCTTAAAATTTTGTTCTAGGTTAAAAAGGCTTACTTTTTGTAAGGGAATATTTGCCTCTAATTTAGTTTTTTGTATACTTGAGAAAAAATTTTTTAGTGATTACTTACTCAACAATTTCAATAAAAAATTTCTTTTTTCAGCGTTACATTAGTAGGGGATAGAAAGCAACTTATTTCGAAGAGGAAATTCTGATTTATTAGCGAAAATATCTTAACTTCTGGAGAGAGGTTAAGATGGTAACTTTTCTCTTTTTAGAACAAAAGAAGATCAATATTCAATTGATAACTTTCGATTATTTTTAAATTTTTCTTTTGGATTGTAAGTTCAAAGAAGAAAAAAATTTTCCTAAAGAGCTAAATTTCTTCTTGCTATGAGGTTACCCCCAAATGG
>NZ_NRHC01000015.1 GCF_003585885.1 Psittacicella hinzii
AATTATACGGAATTACGGATTAATAAATTAGTAAACAAAATAAAAACTAGGCTCTTTGCATTGCAAAGAGCCTAGTTCGTATCTATCTTACAGCTTGTTTGATCATTATTGGAGTTTTACTTAACTATTTCACCCCTTTAGCTTTAGGACCATCAACGAAGTAGTAATCGTTGATATAACGTTGCTGTGCTTTAGGATTAAAACCACCTAATACAGGAGATTTTAAGAATATATTCTCAATGTTAAATAAAGGACCAACTGCCATATCTTTTAATAAGATATCGTTCGCTTGAGCGTAAAGTTGACGACGTGCTTGGTCATCTTTTTCTAGACTTGCTTGTGCTAGAACTTTATCATACTCAGGGTTACAATATTTCATTTCATTGATTGGTGAGTTACATGTAAAGTTGTTGAAGAAAGTTGTTACTTGATCATAGTCAGCAATCCAACCAGAGATTGTAAAATCATACTCACCATTTGCAACTCTAGAAATTACTGTACGTGATTCAACAGCTTCTTGTTTTAAATCAACTAAACCGTTACTTCCTTGTTTGAACCAACCTTGTAAAGCAACAAAGTATTTACCAGAGTTACCACCAGATGGTTGTAATAAAGTTAATACTAAAGGTTTTTCTTTAGTGTAACCTGCAGCTCTTAATAACTCTTCTGCCTCTTTGTTATTTAAAGCCTGCGATCTTGTTAACCAGTCAGCTTGTTTAACTAATTCCCCATCAGTGATGTTTGGTGGAGTAATTTGCGCTGTTGGTACGTTACCACCGATGATTTGTTTAGTAAACACTTCACGGTTTACTAATAAAGTTAAAGCACGACGTACACGTACGTCAGTTACTTTTTGGTTGTTAAATTTTAACCAATAAGTACCTAAACGGCTTGAAGTGTAAACCTCTTCCGGACGTTCTTCTAAAACTGTTTTTCTGTACTGTACTGGGATATTACTCAACGCATATTCCCCAGTTAAGTATTTAAAGTAGTTAGTATTCGGGCTATTGATGAAGTCAAAATGTACTTTGGTAATTACTGTCTTAGCAGCATCATAGTGTTTTTCATTTTTCACAAACTCCATCACATCGTTTAAACGATAAGTTTTTAATAAGAATGGACCTGAAGTTACAATATTATCAGGATTTGTCCAAGAATCTTTATACTTTTCAATGGTCTCTTGTGGTAATGGAGCAAGTACTCCTAAAGAAACCATTTGCGCAAACCAAGGAGTTGGTTGACTTAATTTTACTTCTAGAGTGTAATCGTCAACTGCTTTTACCCCTAATTCACTTGAATCTAATTTACCTTCATGTACCTCTTTAGCATTAACTACGTTAGCCGTTACTAAGTAGTCACCATAAGGAGCACCCGTTTGTGGATTTGTTAAACGTTGCCAAGAGTAAACAAAGTCTTTTGCCGTTACAGGTTTACCATTTGACCAAGTTGCTTCTGGACGTAATTTAAATGTCCAAGTTAAGCCATCTTCTGATACATTCCACTCTGAAGCAGCCCAAGGAACATATTTACCAGTTGAATCTTGACGTACTAATGTATCAAATAGCAAACGGATTACGGTAAATGAATCTTCATAAGCCGCTAAGTTCGGGTCAATTGTGTCCGGACTTGATTGTTGGTTGTAACGATACTCTTGTACGGCTGCTAATTTTGTTCCTGCTGGGATTTCTGCAGCATATGCTGGCAGAGCAGCTAGACAAGCCGCTGCTAAAGAAGCTAATGCTAATTTTTTCATATAGTAACCTTTAAATTATTTAATCAAAATCATTTAATGAGTTATTGCTTTAGAGCTAATTAACCTTAAATTAAGCTTTTTACCTTCTCCGTTCTTTTGAAGACATTGAAAGGTAAATTTAAATGTAAATTTAAATTAATCAAGTTAATTTAATTGAAATTACAAAGGTAAATTCAACTTCCTTTTACAGATAAAAAAATCCGAAACTCTCGTAAAAAAGCACAGGTTGATCAGCTAAAACAACACCTACAAAACCTAATAATTATTTATTAATTAAGTAGATTTAATTTTAGTTTACCATAAGTTAAATACAAATTTAAATAGCAAAATGTAATTAATCGCAATTTTTTCAAAAATTAGCGGAACAGTCTACTTTTTATAAATCTCCATAAAAAACAAGCTTCTAGTAATTTATGAAAAAATTTTTGACCACATGAAAAGCCCCGTAAGAAGATCTTACGGGGCTTTTTCTTGATAAATATATCAAGTTTTTCTACAAATTACGGTATATTTGTTAACGAGACAAACCAACATTCCCTACTTTATTTGAAGTAAGTTTTTAGCCTAGTTAACTTTTATTTCGCCTAAAATTTGTTTGTACTGTTTGACTAATTTAGCTTAACTAGTTAGACCAGTCTGACTAATCAACTTAGTTTACCTAAATATTAGTTAAAACCTAACAACTAATTTTACCTAGCAATTAGTTATTTGCTGGAGTTGTAGCAGGTGCAGGTGTTGCAGGCGCTGCTGGAGTTGTTGGCGTTACTGGTTCAACCGGAGTTGAAGGTAAAGCAGAAGGTGGTACAGTTACGTTTAGATTAGGGCGAGTATTAGTGTTCGCAATTGAGTTATTAAATAAGTATTGGAAGAAACTATCTTTTTCAGGGTTAATTAATAACACGCTATTGTTATTAGCTAAAGAAGTTTTGTAAGCTTCCATGTTTTGTAAGAAGTTAAATAACTCTAAGTTTTGACCATAAGTTGCATTGTAAATTTCGTTTGCTTGCGCATCAGCTTGAGCACGAATTTTTGCAGCTTCTAAGTTAGCTTCAGAAAGAATTACCGTTACATTACGGTCAGTTTGCGACATAATTACTTGTGCTTGCTCTTGACCTTGTGCACGGTGTTCACCTGCTACAGCCATACGCTCAGCACGCATACGTTGATAAATTGAATCTGCAACTTCTGTTGGTAATTCAATTTTTACTACACGTACGTCAATAACTTCAATACCAAAAGTTGAAGCACCGTCTTCACCAGCATTTAAACTTTCTTTTGCTTGTGACATTAATTCTGAACGTTGACCAGAAACTATATCAGAAATAGTTTGGCTACCTACTTCAGAACGTAAACGGTCGTTGATTTTACGACGTAATAAGTCATTAGCACGTGAGTAGTTACCACCAGTTGTTGTATAGAAACGACCGAAGTCAGCTACTTTCCATTTAACATAAGACTCAATTAATACGTCTTTTTTCTCAACCGTTAAGAAACGATCTGTTGTGTCATCTAAAGTTTGTAAACGTGCGTCTAATCTAATTACGTTTTCAATAAATGGAGGCTTGAAGTGAATACCCGGTTTGTATACAACTACTTGTCCGTCTCCATCACGTACTACTTTATTAAAACGTAATTTAATTGCACGTGTACCTTCATTAACGATAAAAATTGAATTAGCTAGTAAGAAAACTACCGCTACAAACAGAACTGCTAAAGCAACTAGTTTATGTTCTCTTTGCATTAGTTACCTCCTCTATTTACAAAGCGACTAGGTGCTTGACGTCCACTTGTATTGTTTGTTGAACTACTTGGCGTTGCTCTGCTTGTGGTTGTTGTACTACTGTTATTCACTGTTGAGCTAGAGCTTGAGCTAGAACTTGATGAACTAGTGCTTGCTGGTGTTGGTTCTGTAGTTTGAACTTTTGCTTTACCCATGTTTTCTAGCAGTTTATCTAGAGGTAAGAAAGTAATACCATTAGTATCTTGCATAATAACTTTTGGAGTTTCAGCATATAAACCAGCTAAAGTCTCTAAATAGTATCTTTGCTTAAATACTTGAGGATTTGCTAAAAACTGTGGTAATAAATTATTAAATGCAGCTGCATCAGCATTTGCTTGCGCTACTACTTGGGCAGCATAACCACGTGCTTGCTCAACAATACGTTGTGCTTGACCACGAGCAATTGGCTCACGTGAACGTTGGTACGCTTCAGCTTCACGAATAAAACGTTGTTCGTCTTCTTGTGCTTTAATTGCATCATCAAATGCTTCTTTTACTTCTTCAGGTGGGCGAGCTGACTGGAAGTTTACGTCAACAATCCCAATCCCTACGTTGTAAGAATCTAAAGTTTTTAATAACATTTGACGAGTGCTTTCACGCACTTCTGAACGACCTGTGGTAATTACGCTATCCATGTCCATATGACCAACAACATAACGTAAAGAAGCTTCAGTTGCTTCTTGTAAAGTTGTTACTGGCTCATCTACATTGTAAAGATAGCTTACAGGGTTATCGATACGATACTGTACTGTTAAAGTTACGTTTACTACGTTTTCATCACGAGTTAACATAGTACCGTCAATACGTAATTCACTTACGCGTTGTACGTTTACTAAACTAACTTTATCAATTACAGGTACTTTCCAGTTTAAACCTGGCATAGTTGTTTCTTTATAAGCTCCAAAGCGCTTAATTACGCCTCGCTCAGATTCGTTTACAGTGTAAAAACCACTTACAACAAAACCTATTAAAGCTAGAGCTACACCTCCTAAAGAGATGTTTTTGACATTCTTACCAAAGCTAAATCCAGAGAATTTCGGCATGTTAAATGATCTTCTTTCTTTTTGTTGTGAACTTTCGTTGCTACGATCATCACGATCATTGCGATCATCACGATTTGTTTGATTAAAAGTTCGTTTACTTCCTTGAGTTTCTTTTTCTTTGTCTTGCTCGGTCTCAGAGTTTGATCCAGTTAGATCACGAAACTTCTTTAAACGTTCCTCTAACTCACGACTAAGATCATCACCAGACTTTTTATCTTTTTCGTCACTCATGAATAATCCTCGTAAAATAATTTGAGAAAAATGTCAGTTAGAACACCTAATTGTTAATTTTTTCTCAAAGTGCACTAATTAACTTCTTTTTATTTAATTATAACAAGAATAACTTATCTTTTGTCAGAAATCTCCGCCTTTAGCTATAATAGATAAGGAAGAAAATTAAAAATTTAATCTTATTTATTTCACATAATTTCACAGGAGATTTCAGGTGGATCGTCTTAAAGCCATGGAAATTTTTCTCGATGTTGCTGACTTAAGTAGCTTTAGTGAAGCCGCTGAACGCCACAATATTTCCACTGCCAAAGTATCTCGTTATATTAGTTTTCTTGAAGACTGGACTGGAGCGCGTTTATTTAACCGTACTACTCGTAAAGTTACTCTAACTTACGCGGGAGAAATGTCAATTCCAAAATTCCAAAAGATTTTAAATCACATTGAAGATATTACCAATTACAAAGAAAGTCAACAACAAGACCTTTCTGGAGAAATCCGCTTAACTACAAGTGTATCTTTTGGTATTGCCCAGCTTGCAAGAATTTTAGGAGAATTTACTAAAATTCACCCTAAAGTAAATATACATTTACTTAGTTCAGATGCAAGTCTTGATTTAGTAAGTCATCGTATCGATTTAGCCATTCGTTTTACTAGTCAATCCTTAGACTCGTCACTAATTGCCCGTAAACTAGGTAGTATAAGATCAGTTTTAGTAGCAAGTCCTGAATACCTTGCTGAACAGGGAGAAATAAACTCTCCTGAAGAGCTAGAAAAGTATAACTTTATTCAATATAGCAACTTTACAGATGGAGTAATTGAACTCTTTCAGCAAGATGAAGACGAAAGAAATCAAAAACGCTCTTTCAAAGTTCGTAGCAACTTTACCTCTAATGAAGCAACTACAATCTGTTCCGCAGTTCTAGCAAATCAAGGAGTAGCTCTCTTACCTCGCTATTTAGCCGACAAATTTATTGCTGAACAACGTTTAGTAGAAATTCTTCCTGAATGGCAGTCGCAAGAATTTGCTGCCTATGTTGTTTATACTTCTCGTCGTAACATGCCGATACGCATTCGTAAATTAATCGATTTTCTTGCGGAAGAATGTACCAAATATCAATGGTAAGCATTTATCCACTTGCTTAAACTTGCGTAATTCCTTAGTTAAAATTGTGGCAATTTCTCTGGTTTTTAGAGAAAACTGTTAGTAGCCACTAACAGTTTTCTCATTAATTGAGCTTTTTATCTTTACAATCAGCAAACTTAAGTACAATAAAATTATTCATAAAGAATAGCTAAGTTACTCAGAACGATAACTAGGTTATTCTGCAGAAAGATAACTAAGTTATGCAGAAAAGCAACTAAGTTATCCTCCCAATTAATAACCGAATGATAAAAAAATCTCCTTTTTCTTCACTAAAAAGAGTAAAATATATAGACTATCTCCATAGTCTTCTCTCCTAAATTTAGCAAGGACTTCCTTGTTATCCCTTTCTTCAACTTTGTTTAGCTAAGGAAGTTCATATGCAAGGCCTAACTTATACTCAAGCAAAAGCAGAGCTTAAGCGTAGTAGCCAAGCCATGACCGAATTTCATCGTCATCGCTACGATTTTACGCTTGCTTCTAAGTCACCTGCGGTTCGTGACTTCCTTACTTATATCCCTTACACTCTTCATTACAATCAATATGGCATGAAGTTTTACGTGCCACATGCTCCTGCTGGCATTAAAAACTTTATCCCTGATCTCGATTTACTCGCAAATTTTGCGGATTACGTTAACACCACTGCTAAATTCTTTCGCCAAAGCAAACAAAATAAAATCCTTGGCATCTATGTCATGGGTTCGGTAACTTCAGTAACCTTTACCGCTGATTCTGACATAGATCTTTGGGTAGTTGTTGACCCAAGTCTTAGCAATATTGAGCGTAAAAGACTTTATCGCAAATTAAACCTCATTAGCGAGTGGCTCAAAGAAGCCTACGCTATTGACGCAAGTTTTTATATTGTTGATAGTCAACATTTACTGTATAACCGCCACACTAACCAAAGGTTAGCTGAAGGTGGAATTCGTGAAAAGATCTTTTTGCTTGATGAGTTTTACCGCTCAGCAACTAAACTAGCAGGGCAGTGGGTACTATGGTACTTTCTTCCAGAAATCGAGGGTTTAACTTACGAAGAAGTAAAACAAATCTATCTCGATTATCAACTAATTAACCCTGAAGATTGGATAGACTTTGGTGGAGTTGAAGTTACTAACTTAAGTCGCCAAGCATTCTATGCGACCTCTCTCTGGTTAATCTATAAAAGCTTACAAAACCCGTTTAAGTCCTTTATCAAGATTTGCTTACTTGAAGCTTACTTTAGTGAGTACCCAAATACTGAACTAGTATCAGTTACTATGAAAAAACAGATACTTAGTATGAGTAACTCAAGTTATAGATCAACGATTAAATATGATGAAAATCTGTATGATATTGCTGGTTTAAACTATAGCGACTACTCTCGTATCTGGCACCAAATCTATCATAGTGACGGCAGTAGCGGGGGGATCATTCCAATTGTCTCCCGTCTCTACTTTGATCCTTACGAACTCGTGGTTGATAAGGTAATGCAATACTTAGTAGGACAAGGTGATACTGAACGCGCTTACTTAGTGTTTACCAGTTTCTTACTCAAAGTAAACAAACACTTTACCCCAAGTCTAAATCGCATTATGCACAGCTTAAAGCTCAATGAAGCGCAAGCTGTTGAATACTTACTTATGCACTTAGACGTGGCTGATAGCTTTATCAATGTTCCGCCTGACTTGCGCGTTATGACCATTCGTCTGCGTAGCAAGTATGCTAAATACATCAGTATAGTTGACGTTAAACTAGCTTTACGCTTTACTTTCTGGCGTATTGGTGATCTAGTTAAATTCAGTGATAACTATAAACATGCTTTAGTAAGAACTTACTTGCAACTATACAGTTGCATGATGCAAGTGGTTGAAGAAGACAAAAGCATGCAAATTAGCTTTGCTGATCACCAAGAGTTAGCAGAGATCGAACGTACGGTTTCTTCTCTCTTTATTAACCATCGTAACCAAATCAAAATTTACAATATCTTCCCAGAGTTAAATCTCGAAGAGCAATATTTGTACTTTGGTTACTTTGAACAAAAAAATCAAGAGACAAGTGACTTTAATGTTTTTGTGCCAAGCGAGAACTCTCCCGTTAACAACGAAGAAAGTTACTTAAATGCACAAGCAAAAACATCTTCTACAGAAGAAGATACCCGACAAGAGATAATAAAAGACAAGAAAACCTCGCGTAGCCTCGCCCAAGCAGAGCAAGCGCAGCTAGAATTAGCGCAAGCAACTGAATTAAACCAATTTGAGCAAGCTGAACTAGGACAAAAACTCGGACAAACAAAAACAGGTTTAAAACAACTAGCTCGAGAGGAACAAAATCCTCTAGCTAACCAAGTAGCAACCTCTAGGGTAAACAGCGCCAAAAGTGTAAAAGAAGAAAACCTTGCTTGGTATGTAGTTAATATCAATAAAAGTAACCCTAACTTAAATCCAGAACATAAACACATTGAAGTAAAATACGACTTTATTAGTCTGGTATGTTGGTGTTACTTTAACGGCTTAATAACTAACAAAACCCAATTACAATTAAAACAAAATCCTTACTACAGCCAAGATTTTCTTCTTAACCTCCTCAAAGGTTTACGTAAACGTAAAGATTACTTACGTCTTTTAACTAAGAGCGTATCTGACTATATCTTTATTCAACCTGTAGAAAACGAGGAAAAAGAACCACTTGCTGAACAGTTAAGCAGTGTGAGTTGGCAAAACTACATGGAGCCGGTAGAAAAGATTTTCTTAACCTACGCAACAATTTTAGCTAAGTATGCTCCAAATGAACTCAAAACTCCACCGCTTGATATAAAGCGCAATCAGAAAAAACTAGGCTCAGACTTAAACCAATCATTAAGTCGTACTAAAGTCGAAGAAATCGATAAGTTTAACCAAGCTGCTAACTTTAATAGCAAAGAGAAAATTTATTTTACAGCAGGTTATCAAACCCACTTAGTTTGTACTCCAGAAAGTAGTTTGCAAGAGGCAAATACGCCAGCGCAAAATCGTCAAGTCCAAGGGGAGCAAACTCAAGATTCACAAAGTAGCAGTTATCGAACCTCTGGTAATAAAAGCAACGCTAATCTAACTTCTGGTAATCTAACAAATAGTAAGCCAACCCACGGTAATAATAAAGAAATTCAAGAGTTAGCACCAAAACTACATAGCGAGCGCCAAGGAAACAAAGGGCAAAATACCAAACTAAGCCAAGAGCTTAAACAAAAAGTAAGTCGCCCAACGCGTAAACTGCTTGATCGTATAAATCACGCTTTATCTCCGAAAACTTTAGGTACTAGCTTTAATAGCAAAGTAAGTAACCAAGTAACGACTGCTTATGAAGTTAAAGGAAGTAAACCGCAATTCCAATACATGCGTCATCGCATAAATGTAGTTGGTAAACTCTTAATTGCCTCAGCAAAAAATAACCCAGCTTCTCCGGAAGATCTCGCGCAAAAAGTTATCTTCCAGCATGGTCACTTCGTGCCTGAAGCCAGAGTTAACTCTCGCTATCAAAGTACTAACTTCTTGAGCATCGAATACGCGGTTTTACGAGACTTCTCTGCTACGCTTTTAAGTCAAGATTTTCAGCTCAAAAACTATTTACCTGACTTAGCGCAAAATGGTTTTACAGTCAAAAGATTGCAACTAACTTTACCGCAAAAGGCAAAAGTTCACCCGCAGCTGTTAGCTCTACTAGACGCACAAGAACTGCGTATTTTTAAAATGGCTAACCTAGTCCGTAATAACCAACAAACTAAGCAGACAAAAGCTACAAATGCTCAACCAGCAGATGATAGTTTTAGTGTGGTAAATCTTGGACAAGCATACAAGCAACCAATTAGTACTAAGGAAGCTATTTTAGATAGCGATCCTCTAAGTGATTTTGTTCCTCATAATATCTACGAGAACTTCTTCTCGCTCTTACTTGTAAAAGCAAGACATGGAGCTAAACACTTAGATCGCGTTCTTGGGGAAATGTTAACTGTACCTGCGCAAACTTTACCAAGTTTAATGGAGGCACATGTAAAAACTCCAAGTAAACCTAAACTAGCAGAAGCTGGAGTAGCTCCAGCTACGCAGCTTCTGCTTGAGCAACCTGGTAAAGCTGATTGGGGTAGCTATATCTATCAACAAGTAAAAAACGAACAAGGTTACTTAGAGATTAGAGTTAAAAAGCAAATTGATGCTTTATTAGCTGTCCGTCGCTTAAAAATTTGGGGAAGACAACCAACAAGTAAAATACAAAATCTTAGTCAGGGATATCGTTATAACCTCAACCTTGAAGGCATTTATAACTATCTCTTAGCTTTACTTGAGGAACCGCAAGTTTTTGTTCATGCTATTCCGCAAGCTCTGACAGTGCCACAAGCTCTGACAGAGCAAAACCAAAAGCAAAAACAAAAGCAAAACAAAAACCAAGAAGAGCAGGAACAAAAGCAGTTAGAAAATACGCAAACTGCTATATGGCTGACAACTACTTTTAGCTTACCGCAGGTTGCGCTAAGCTACCACTTTAGTCCAACTTGGCAAGCAAGTACGACTAAAGTGCAAGCTAAAATAGCTTACACCTTACCAGCCGTTAAAAGCTTAAAATGGTTTAACTATCCACCTAGTCTCTTACATCAAGTACTAGATAATTTTAGACGTCAACCTTTACTTTACCGCTCTTACATTAACTACCTCGGTAATCTTTACTATGCTTGGGTAAAACTAAGAGTAAGTAATAAAACCCAAAGTCGCGTTTATCATCAAAATCTGCGCTACTTAAGCGAAGATAATCTCTTACTTGAACTTGGAGACAAATTAAATCTTGATTTAAACAACAAACTCACTTTGGACTTTATGCGTAAAGCTAATGCTATCCCGCAAGTACTACCAAACTTTGCTGGTAGTGGTTATAACTTGCAAGAAGTTAGTGTTAAACTTACCCCAAGCCAAAGCCTTGAACTAAATCAAGATGCTATCTTTAAAAATCTCTGGCAAAATGCAGAGGCAAGAAAACCTCAAGAGGCGCCAAACACCGCTAATTCTGATCTTTACCTCAACATGTTTAACAATGATTCGCGCCCTCTAATTGTTGATGATAATTTCAACTTTAAAGAGGAGACTAACTATAGTTATACTCAACCTTTAGTTAGATTTAAACATCTTGCTAACCATGAACGTAAAGTGGTTGAATTAAATGCTAATGGCGAACACCGAGTGTTTATCTCGCCCCCATTACCAGAAAAAGAGTTACTTAAAGGTGGTTTTACCACTGTTTTAACTAGTGAGCTAGCTTACGCAGAGCAATTACATAACTACTATCGCACCGAGTTAAACAATAGTTTAAGTCGTAACCGTCGTTTAGAAGTTGCTAACCATTTACTCGGTTACTTAAAAACTCGTACACCGAGTAAAGAAACTAGCACGGAAAACCTTGCACCAGTAGTTTCAACCATTACTCATTTATCGCGTATCTTCTCCCATGCTAGTTTAAAAGACGAAGAGAAAATCGTTCGCGCTTACATCTTTGTCAAATATTACAACCACATTTCTCCAGAGGACTTTACCTCATTAAAATCTACCTTGCTCGAGCTTGACATAAACATTAGTGCCGTCGCGCAAGATCTGGTAGAGTACTTTAGTTTGGTATACGTCACAAAAGTTGGTACTTACCGTAATATTCGTTTTAAAGGGGTAAAAGCATTTGCTAACCTCTTACAGTATATGCAAAGCCATTTAGGGAAAAAGATCCCTAGTTTTAGGGTAAGAAAACTAAATGCCAGCAATGTTAGTTACATTAATGCTTTGTTTACCAAAACGATTAAATATCATTTAAATAATCTTAAACAAAGCAACAGCCCAGACTTTACTAGTCTACGTGCTGAGTTTAAACAAAGCTATAAAGTAACTAGCTATATTGCTCCATATAGTTTACGAAATTACCAAGTTACTGACCCTATCTTAGCTTTTATCCAAGCTAAGTCCAAAGCTGGAGTCATGCAAATCTTTATTAACTCAAATTTAGCTACTAATAGCTATGATCTCTATCTTAGCTCGGCTGAACAAGAGTTACATATTTACTTAGGAGCAAAAGGAAACTTGAAACGTATGCTTCCTGCTTGCTTGTGGACAGTTTGCCCACAAATTAGTAAAAGCTTGCTTTTACTTGAGGTGTATTTTGTCGAGCAAGATCAAGATAAGCAATATACTTTAATAAAAGTACCAGAATGGAGTAAAGTCATTCCTCTGTCCTAGCAAAAATAAAAAAAGAGCACCCAAAACGGGTGCTCCTTTTTTATTTTTCGATTTTTATCGGGCAAAATTACTTTATTCTTCTACTTTACCCTCGTCTTGCTCATCCTCTTCTTTCTCAAGCGTTGCGAGATTTTGGTTAGGCGTTGCCACTAAACAAGGGTTAGAATAACTAAAGCTATTTACATTAAATTGGAAGAATTTCGGGAAGTCATCGTACATCCATGAAACTGGTTTAGTATGCGCTTTATCACTTAGGAGATTAAGATTTAGCACTAAGTAAGCGGTAGCTCCAGTTGGAGCTTTGGCATTGATTTCCAGTAATTCATAATCTTCACGTAAAGTACCTTTGTCTTTAAGATGAATTGAAGCTTCACGATAATCTTCTTCCTTAAGTGGAATAAATGGCGTTTTATTGCGGTTATTACTTAAGCAAACTAAACGGTGTAAAAGATTTAAACGCGTATCTACGTATTTAACATAGAGATTTATTAGCTTATTAAAATCTTCACCAGGATAGAATACCGCATCATCTTCAATAATTAAATTAAAGAAGTAAAGGTTAAGTGACTTCTCAACAATACGACGATAAGCTTCTTGGTGCTGTAAAGCACGGTTAATGTCATCATCAGTTGGCTCTCTACCATAGTTGGCAATAAAGCCCTCACGATTATAACGACGCGCGAACTCTTCAGCACTTAAAGTACGATAATCGAACTTAGGTACAACTTCATAGTCTGGGAATTTTTCTTTAATTTCATCGAGTGATAAAGTACGTTGTAGCACGTATTTATTTCTCCCAATAAAATTAAAGATCTCTGACCATTCAAGTGGTACTTTTTTCAGGTTATTACGCATTTTACGTTCTGAAATCACACGCTCTGCCGAGATATTTGATTCAAAATCTTCGGTATTGTGGATTGCCAGAATTGGATTAGCAATTGCGTAAGAACCAGGTAAGAAATCAACTATATAAGTAAAGTGATCTGCTACCCAGAAAGGACGTTTAAAGATTTCAACCTTGTCTTTTAAAGCACGTTTACGTACTAAGTAACAACAAGAACCTGCTGGGATAAAACCATTGATTGGATGGAGCGTCATATGCTCGGCAATCTTCACTTGGATTTGACGATCAACAAATAAGTTAGTAGTGTTGATTACTCCCTCGTGAGTTTGTTCTTCTAAAGTTTTTATATAAACTTGGCTAAGCAGAACTAAATTTAAGCCATCAGCATATGGAGTTTTTAAATAGTTGAGTAGAGTATTTAAACGCTCACGCCAATCAGCGGGATATTTACAGTCATCTTCAGTAATAAATACCCAATCATCGTCCGCAATGTTTGGATCATTAATTACTTCAAGGTAAATTTGACAGTGAGATAAAGTACAGCCAATTTCACTTGGAGCCACAATTTTTTGAGTTTCGGCAAAGTAGCGATCAACATCAAATAGTTCTTTACGTTTTTCTTCGCTAAACTCTTTGGCGTAAACTGCAGGAATACGTTTGAAAAAGCCTTTGCCAACTTGTTGCTCAATGTGGCGTAAACGCTCAACATCTTTATCTAGGTTAATGAGATAAGCAGGAACCTTACTTACATGATCTTCCGCATTCTCTTTTAACAGCAGACGACTTGTACCTTGTCCAGGTTGTACTGGATCAAATACTTGTTCACTAGCTGCCGCACGACGCTCTTCTACTCGCTGATTAACAATACTAAACGCCGGATTAGCGTAAATCATACTACCTACGTTAAACTCAACTAAACTCGTTAAGTCTTTACTATTAAAGCGGTATGGATTAAATGCTGTTTCCTTAGCTTTTTTACGTAAAGCGCCAACTTTGAGCATTAAAGTATTGTAGCGACGATGTAAGAAGTAACGTAAGACAATAGCGTAAGATTCAATCTCGTGCCAATCAAGCGCTAACTTATAGCCGTGATCCATACTTTGACTAGTTGGCCAAAGCTTACTAAAGTTAAGATTAGTTTGACTTAGCTTGTTACCGGCAAAGAGGTAACTATGTTGCGCAGTTAAAGCTTTGGCATAAAGCTCTAAGTTTTCACGATTCAGATGAGCTTGGTTGTTCTCTCTTCTTTCCCAGTTAAAAACTTGGGCAAAGCTTTGACGTAAGTCATTATAAAGAGGCGTTAGCTTATCAGTGCTACTTTCACTAAAGTTAGCATAATGTTGTTTAATTGCCTCTTGATCAGCTTGCGTTGCTTGACGTTTAAAGTGCTCTAAACCATTTTGCCCTAGACGCACTTTTTTCTCTTCAGGCAGTAAGTAGCGCGTAACCATTTGTCCACCTACTTCTACTTGCGTAGGGATTAGTTGACAAACATCAATATCGGTAATTTGCCAATATAGGTTTACTAATTGCGCTAACTCCGGCTCTAAGCTCTCACGCTCTTTACCTAAAGCTGGATATAACTCTGGTGGAATATTTAAACTGCCACCTAGCTGCTCATTACTACCTAGGTAAATTGTCCCCTCTGGTGCTTGACTAAAGTCAGCTAGCTCATTATCCACGCGCATATTTAAGTTATAACTTAAAGACAAGTTATGCTTAATTTGGTAATCAGCTTGCGCCTTAGCTTCAATACTATTTAACAAGTGTAAAGGCTCTAAACGTTTACCTTCCCAAGAGAGAATATCACCTTGAGGTAAAACACCAGCTTTTTCTAGCTGCTCTTGGCTTAGATGACTAAAGTCTTCACCACGACCATCAGCTAAAAGCATGACACTTGCATTTGGGTAAGTGTTTAAAGTTACTTCAAGATATTGATTTAACTTGTTGTACCAGTCAAGAGTAAAGAGTTGATTATCTTTAGTAATCATTACCCAGTCTTGCTCGCCAAGGGTTGGATCAGCAATAATTTGCGCAATTAACTGTCCCCAAACATAATTTTGACGATACTCATCTAGCGGTAAATGATGTGGTACTGAATTAGGTTTAAACGTCAAACGATGGAATTGTAAAAACTTTAAGTACTCGGCATCATTATTTTGTGGGTAGTAATGAATACGAAAATCATCAGTTTTTGCTTGACTAAAGAACTCATTTAAGCTCGCAAGGTTTTGCCACGCAAACATACCTGGTTCAGCGATCACATACTTACGTACTTTAGAGAGATAGTCATACCCCATAGATGGCAATAATGTATCACCAGTTAGTACTGTAGTTTCTTTAAGTAAGTTAGCTTGTTCAGGATTTAACTCTTGCTGATGTTTTTGCAGAGTTTGTAACTCTTCTTTAACTTGGGCTACATCTTGAGCACGAATTTGCGTGCTCGAGTAGCGACAAATATTTTCCGCAATAGTTTTTGCGTTTAAGTGAGGGCGATAAACAAATTTTTGTTCAGCGTTATAGCCCTCTACTCCAAGCATAGGAATAGCATAGGCATGACTACCTACAAGGTACTCAAAGTACTCATGCCAACTTTCCACATTCCAACATACTTTGCGTTTATCAGCTGGAACAGTTGGTGTTTGCCCTGCCATTAACTGCGCTAATACTTGTTCAACATCAACGCTCTCTTGACAAATTTTACGTAAAGCTTGTTTACGGATAAGGTAAGCACCTGAACCTGTCATTTTAAAATTATAGGTACCGTAAACTTTTTGTTGCGCTTGCTCGTGATTAACAAGGAGATTATACGAACTTACTAGTTGTTTAACTGGGTCGTTAATCTCATAAACCACATGATCGCGGAAGTAAACGAGTAAATCACTTAACTCTTCAGGAGCATGAGGAGCAAAATCTTGAATGTGATTGTTAGTTAAACTAACGACTTGCACGCCAGTGTCTTGCAGTTGCGCAGCCATGAGCTGCACACGACGTACCCAGTCATGCGCCAAGATAGTTCCACTTTCAACCACTACTACCCACTCATCATCGGCAATTGCTTGGTCTTGTACTATGGCTTGCCAAAGACGAAGGTGGTTTACAGCAGCGTTGAGCTTTTCCAAGGCATAGTCAACTTTGACATGATAGAAGTTGTTGTAAGCTTCCAGATCAATTAAATGTTCACGTTGCTTAGAAGAGAACTTGAGAGTATCTACAGCGGCAAACTTAATTAAGTAGTCGCTATCAGTTTGTTGAGCACTTAAAGCGTTTGCCTTATCACCGTGTAAATCGGTGATAAGGTAAGCGCGTGCTAAAGGTTTTTTCATACAAATTATCCTATAAGTAAATAGGAGGCATTACATAAGCTAAAGCAAGGTTATGGTAGAAGATAAATTTAGGGAAATCATCATGTAACCAAGCGATAGGTTTATGCGCTAGAGTTTGACTCTTAATTAAATAAGAGAAGATTAAGTAAGCCTTAGCCCCTGTATTAGCATGATTTGATGTAATGAGAATATCTAAATAAGGGTTCACATGGTAGTTTTGCTCTTCATTCCCAATTACATAGTAATCTTTAAAATTCTCATGTTTAATTGGATAGTCCGAGAAAGCATAACCAAATTTATTCTTAGTTAGATCAACATATTCAAGCTCGCTAAGCTTGCGTCCTTGAGCTTCGAGTTCTGCCTCTAGGTCACGGTGACCTGCAAGAGCTCGTGGATCATTATCATGCGCAGCTAAAGCTCGTGACCAGTAAGTATTACTTAATTCAATTACTTCGGTACGAGTATCTAGACGAGTAGCAATATAGTTTACTACTTGATCAACAAATATTTTAGCACTTGCAGAGCTTGGCGTAACATCATCTTCAACTACAAGGTAATAGTTATGCACTTGCGTTACAAGGTTGTCAATAAACTTATACGCCTCTTGGTGCATAATTGCGCGAATCATTTCCTCACGCGTTGGTAAACGTTTGTAGTTATTTTGGAAAGATTCAAGATCATAACGCTCTTTTAGCTGCTCGTCAGTTAAAGCGTCAAACTCCGCGCGTTTAATAATGTGACGTAGGTTTTCACTAAACTTCTCTTTAATCTCAGCTTCACTTAATTCACGTTGAATAACTATACAACGGTCTTTAGTAAAGTTAAGTGGAATATAAAGTTCAGTTTCTAGCAGATTTTTACGTTTTTCCGCAATAGTCGTTTTACGCTCTTCATCAATAAGTGATTCAAAGTTATCGACATCTTGATAACTTAGCATAGGGATAGCGTAAGCATAACTATCAGGGACAAAAGCAAAAAAGCGCGGGAAGTCATCTGCTACCCAGTAAGGGCGCTCAATGCTCGCAAATAGTTTTGAACGTAAAGCTGACTTTCTAAAGAGATAATGCGAAGAACCATAAGATACTACCGCATGTGGGAAGAGAAGACTTTGTTTATTATTCAGGGAAACAATATTCTCTTGAGTGGTACTAAAGTAAGTTACATTACGAATCTGATCAACGTTTAAACGCTCATTAGCGTTTAAAGAGTTGTTATTACATTGTAAAAAATGCGGACGACGACGTGCATCATTTTCAAGGTAATGTAAGATCTGATTAGTACGTTCATACCAGTCAGGGAAGAACTTAGTATCGTCTTCACATACTAGTACCCAATCATCATCGGCAATAGTATCATCTTGTAGAACTTTTTGGTAAATCTCCCAGTGTGAGAGAGTACAACCGATTTCTCCAGGAGTCATTAAACGTTCATAGTAATGATAAAAACGTTTAACGTCAAAACGCGCATGTACTTGCTCTGGGGTTAACTCTTTACCATATACCGCTTCTTGCACTTCAAAGTCTTGACAATTGTTTTGACTTAAAAAGCCTTGTAAACGTTCACTTGAACTCGGTAAGTTAATCACAAACTTACGTACCTTAGCTAAATAATCTGGATAAGCTTGCGGATTACTTAAGTAGAACTGTTTGACACGCTCATGCTGACGATTACTACGTAAAGTTTGGTAATCCCCAATGCCAAATTGCTCATTATTAAAGATACGACCTTCCGTACTAATCTCTTGCGTAACGGCAATTGGCGGGTTAGTTTGCATAATACTATGCGTCGTAAAATTCATGAACATGGTAACACGCGCAATATTTACTTCAAATAATGGCGCCGCTAGCGTCAGAACCTGCCAGTCATTTAAACCATCTAGGTCAATTAAATCACATAATTGCTTTTGGTAAGTAAAGAGATTATTTTTACCTTGGCTTGCTAGATTATCAATTACGGCAAATAAAGCCTCTAACCAAGCACTTTGACGTTTAAGCTTAGCTTGCTGAGCTGCTTGGTCATCTTGGTTAACTTCCAGGTTAACCCCTTGATCTTTGCTTTTAGCAAAGATTTTATTTTTGTCCTTAGCGTGCTTTTTGTTTAGCTTATTGCTCTGCTTGTGGCTTTGCTTGCTGTTATCTTTATGCTGTAAAGCAGGAGAGTTTTGCTGATCTAACGCAAGAAGAGCAAGGATTTTCTCTTGGAATTGTTTTGCTTGTGCAGGTAAGTCTTTGTCTGCTTGCATAGACTGACTACCTTGGCTAGTATGATCAGTATTAGCCTGTTCTGCCTTAGCATACTTATCCGCCTCAAAGAGAATGTTGTAGTAGTCGTTGCCACGATACTTTTCAATCTCTTGATTAAACTCTGCCTCGTTAAAGGTATCTAACCCAACTTGCACTTCCCAGTTAAAAGCAAGTTCTTTTAACGTTAACTTAGCTAAACGCTGACGTAATAACTGTACATAGTTACGAATTACTGCTTTACTTAAGACGATAAAAGAGTAATTGCGTGCCGTTAATTGCGTTAATGATTGTAATGACTCATTAAAGTAGTCACCTTGCAGATATAAACGATCTGAATTTGGCAAGACAAACACATTGTAATCATTTAAGTACTGTTGCCCTGTTTGGCTAAAGTGCCCTTGTCCTAAATAGGTAAAACTATTTGCCCCAGCAACATCACCAAGAACCACTTTGTTCTCTGGGGTTGCATTTGCTAGTAACGCTAAACTTTGATTTAAACGACTATACCAACTATCAGCAAGTTTTACATTACTGTTAGTTAGAATAAAGTAATCGCTGTCTCGCATTTGCTCATCGAGCAATAATGCTTGGAAAATACGGAAGAGGGCAAAAGTCTGGCTCATGTTTTTGCCAGAGTAGTTCAGCGAGTTATTCCCCGTAGTATCGGTAAGAATATGGCTCCAACCTAAGGCAAAACGTTCTTTACTTGCAGAGACTAACTCCACTGGAGCAAAGTCAACTGCGTTTTGGTTATTGTAAAACTGTTGTAAGGTAAAACTTTGGTCACGTTGATAGAAGACATATTTTGGCATCTTCTCAACATAGTCATACCCTAAGGTTTCGCTCGATGCTTGAATTTGGTGCGTTTGCATCCAGCTAATTAAGCTGTGGGAGAATAAGTTTAACTGTGCCTTGCCATGAATATAGTTAGGCACGGCAATACTTGGATTAGTGTAGACAATTGAGCCGATGTTAAAGTCAAACAGCTTATGCCACATTGCCATGTTCCAAGCTAACGGCTTGTGCCATGTTGCAGGGGAGGAGTTATCTGCAACCGCAGCACTTGAAGCTAAGCTAAGTTGCGCAATATACGCACGCAGAGCTTCAACTTTAATTAAATAAGCACAAGGTTGGTGTAAAGGTAAACTACCAACACAAACTAACTCAAGTGGACGGTTTAAGCTCACTAAGCTCGAAAAAAGATCAAGGTTCTCTGGAGAAAAAGTTTGTCCAGCTTTGTTAATACCCTCAAGCTCACCACCAGCTAAGGCTTGCTTAAACTGCGGAACTAGTTGTTGTCTTTGACGAGTATAAGTTGCATTTTCTAGACTAAGAATGTTTTCGCTACGCGCGACAAAACCACGACGTTTCTCTAAGTCTTCAGTTGGATATATTCTAAAAGTATGTTCGTTATAGTCCCCTAAACTCACCGCTTTTAAGCGTTGATTTAAGGTAGTATTGTAGTAAGAGGCTTCAAGAATATCAGAAACTTGCTCTTGCCAGTTACTTGCGAGTAAAGTCCCCTCTTCAACAATAAGCACAAAGTCATCATCTGCTAAACTTTGATCTTGGGCAATAAGCTGTTGCAGATCTAAGTGAGCTAACAGACGATTAAGCTCGTGGTCATCAGTTGGGAGTTCACCAAACTCTTGACAATAAGCTTGACGATCAAAACGTTGCTCTAGTTGGCTAGGCTCATAAGTAGTAGCCTTATGCTCAGTAAATAACTGAGCATAAGGTTGTTTTAAACTTAAAATACGAGCGTTACCTTGATGAATGTTAGTTAACAGATAACTACGAGAAAGTTTAAACATAAAAATTTAAATTAAGGTTTAATGGAAATTTGAGGTTGAGCAAATGCCAGAGATTTTAATGTAAATGGCATGCCTAACACAAAGTCATGCGCTAGGAAGTAGCGCTTACCATTGGCTAAGAAGTTGTGCATGTTTGATGGCACAAACTTCAGCATTACGTACGAACCCGAGCCATTTGGATTTTTACTACCAGCTAAACAAATATCTTGTTGGCTATTAATATGGTAGATATGCTCAGGTTGCGCAAGAATTGCATGTTGCCCATACTCTGCAGGATCTAGCTTGTTAAAGTCTTGCGGTTGACGATCATTGTGGGTAACAATTAACAAGGTATCTAGATCTAAACGCGTATCAACGTAATCACAAATACAGTTTACTTGATGTAAAAAGTTTGGCGCTAAGGTCTGATCATCTTCGACTACAAAGTGGAAAGTAAAGTCAGACATAGGCAGATCACGAATGTTACACCAAGCTTGGTGATGCGCCAGCGTTAAGTTTAACTCGTCTGCAGTAATCTCACGATCATAGCGTTCTTTAAACTTATCAAAGTCAAATAATTGCTCTTGTTCACTACGAGGTAAACTTGCATAGTCTACTTTTTTCACCACTTGGAAGCCTGGGAATTTTTTATTAATCTCCTCAAGGCTTAGAGTTTTTTGGATTACGTGTAGACGCCCAGGTTGTACATATGGAGATGGATTATCAAGTGGAATACTTCTTAACTTGATTTTTTCATTGTTAATACTTTGTACACGCTCAGCATCAAGTAATGATTCAAGATCACGATCATCAAAACCTAACTGTGGGTTAGTGTAAGCAAAGATCTCCGGTCTAAAAGTATAGATTTGCGCTAAATCATCAGCTACCCAGTCAATCTTGCCACAAATACGCGCACGATTACGTACTAGTAAGCTCTTACGCACTAAGTAAAAACCAGCCCCTGCAGGGAAATCACGGTTGATTAATGCTAGACCTAACTCTGGAGCAACCTGATGATAGTTGTTTAGTTCAGAGTGGATACTATGGAAACGGACAAACTTACGTGGGTTTACATAATCAAAGTGTGGAATTTGGTTTTGCGCGCCATTAATAATTTCAACACGTTGATTGAGATTACTTTCCACATAATGTAATACTTGATTGAGTAAACGATACCAATCTGGATTAAAGCGAGTATCGTCTTCAGCAATTAGTACCCAATCATCTAAACCAATTTCTTGATCATATAAAGCTTTACGCAGAATTTGCGTATGACTTAAAGCACAACCATATTCACCAGCATGTAAGGTACGACGATAGCGTTTGTTAAAGAGTTCAACGTCAAATTGCTCTGCTATATCAGCTTCACTTAACTCTTTACCTAATACCGCTTCCTGAACAATAAAGTCTTCAACATTATTGAGTTTTTTGAAAGCTTCTAAACGATCTACAGAGCTAGGTAAGTTAATTACGTATTTTTTAACTTTGGCAACTAGATCTTCTTGCCCAAGAACACCAAATCTAGAACTGAACAGTTTGCTTTGGTCTTCTTGCTCTCCTTGGTTACCTTGTTCTTCTAGTTTATCGTGCTCACTTTGTTCTTTACTTAAAGGAGCAAACAATGGTTTTTCTTTACCAAAGAACAGCGGAGAGCTAACTGGCTCTAAGCTATAGTCTCCAATCTCACCAATAGTATTAACATTCTCTAGAGGGTCGATTGGCAAATTATCGCTTTCATAAACTTCGCTCTGAATAGTAGCGTCTGCTGCCGTTACTGCTTGACGATATAACTCTTGGCTTTGCCATGGTAAGTTCGCATGGTGTGCAGTTAAATCACTCGTGTCAATTAAAGCTTCTAACTCTTTAGGGTCTGCTACTTTCACTTGTTCGCTAACTGCTTTTTCAGTATCACGCAAAACTGCTAAACCTGGATTAATAAAGAGGACATTAGTAGCTTCAAAAGCAATTAAGTCAGCAAAACGATCATGGAAGAAACCATCAGCTTGTTTAAAGAACTCTGCGGTTTTACGCTCTGTAAAGATTTTTTTCTTCACTAAGATTAGCGGGAAGTTATGGTAGTGATACGAAGTAGCAATAATTCCTTCGAATTGGTTACCTAGACTACTAATCCAATCTTCATTAGCAGTATAAATCCCTGCGTTATTAAGCAGTTTAAAGCGTTTATCTTTATCTTGATCAGTAATAAAGTTAAAGCCTGCTTGTTTATCTTCATAACCGGCAACGATGATCTTGGCAAAAGGATGGCGAATGTTTACCCAACGTAAATAGTGGTTTAACTTCGCATACCAATCCGGACGTAATAAACTTGCGTCCTTAGCGAGAACAATCCACTGCTCATCATCAATAGTTTTATCTGCAATTAATGAGCTAATTAAACGACGTTGCGTTAAACTTGCCTCAACTGAAGTTAAACTTGGCGAGTTCTTTACTGAAGTTCCCGTAAGTTTTATCTTCTTAAAGTAAGCTTTTTCAACTTGAGTTAAAGACCACTCTTCTAGTTTTGGACTATAAACTGGTTTAAAGTCATAAGTATTTGCTTGAGCAAAAAAGCCTGGGAAATTATTTAAGTGACTTTTCCCTTGAATTACATATTTAGGTAGAGGTTGCAGTAAATCATAACCTTGAGCAGCAAAGCGATTTAAGCGAGAGTTATACACTACAGCACTACTTTGCTCGGCTGCAAGGTGAGCATAGTCTGCGTCATTGAGGTCGTGTTTAGTCTGAAGAAAACTATTAATTCCTAGGAAAGGATTAGCATAGCCCATAGAGTTATGGGTAAAGTTAAAGATAAACCATAAAGAATCGGAAAAGAAATCTAGAGATTTATTTAAAGGAATTAACTTAGTATAGTCTTTCCCAGCTGCATCCGCACCTTCAAGCTCTAAAGCGCTGTACTTATCGCGTTGCATAAACTCATCTTTGAGTTCAAGGTCAAACACTTCTGGAATATCTAGGCGTTTGTCGTACATCGCTTTAAGCGTGAACTCACCTATTTCCAGATTACGCACCTTACCGTAATTCATCTCAAGAATACGTTTTTTTGCCCATTTTTTTACAGTTGCTAAAACTGCAAATTTGTTAATGAGGAAAAAGCCATTACGGTGGTAGTTAATAACGTTACTAATCCCTAACTCTTGTTCCCCAAAAGGAGAAACTATGCCGTCAGTGTACTTACTTACCGACTGCTCTAAAGTATGATGAGGGTAAACTTTTAACTCTTCTTGTTGTTCTTTAGTTAGAGGAGCAAAAGTTTTATTTCCTTGTGCAGAGAGGGAAATAAATTTTAATTTAGAGATGTATTCAATCTCTTTCTCGCTCATTTTACTTCTTTGGCGCTTAACCTGCTCAGGAGAGACCTGCGAAGCAAGGTTACGGTTGTAAGGTAAAAGATTGGTTAAAAGTGCTTCAATCCTTTGTGGCCATTCCGGATTTAAAATTACATGATCTTGACAGATTAGTATCCATTGGTCATCAGCAATTTTCTCGTCTAAAGCAATATGTGCTAGTAAGTTAATTAAACTTACCGTTGCATTGATATCTGACATGCCAAGAAAACGGCGTGGTACTTGTCTATCGTATTTATCCTTAACTGCACGTATGTCAAAATAAGGCGCTAACGCCTCCATAAATGGTACGTGCATACACTCTGGTGAGTATAAAAAGTTGTCAATTAAATCAAAAGTAGTTTCAACCGGATATTCTTTGGCTACTTCCTCACTGATTAAGCCATGCTCAAGCAAGTAGTTTGTCATGTCAAAACCAGAGACTTTAGTAAAAAGCTGGCTAAATGGTTGAGCGAAAAACGATTCTTGCGTTTTGCTTCCAGTAGGCATTACCAAAGCAAATTTTGGAATCGAATCAAATAAGGGTAACTTTGACATAGGTTTAACTAAGCTTCTCTATAAGTTGGGTAAAATTAAACTGATAAGAGTTATCTTGTTCTTTACTTACAAACTCTTGTAGTTTTGTTAGGTGTAGGTCTTGTTCAAGTTGCGCAAACTGCGGGGCAGTTAGCTCAACACTCTTGGTTTGCACCCAATTGTCTGTTGTTAAATTATCAGTAGCTAAATTAGCAGTAGCTAAATTAAGAGGCGTTGCCTCTTTTATAGGCTCTGCTAGTTCTAACGGTAAAGTAATAGCAGTTTCAAGCTCATAAGCTTGGGCTAAATCTAACTGCACTAAATCTTTTTGGCGTACTAGATACGCACTGCCTAACTTAATTATCCCAGGAGCTTGATCTTGCTCTAAAAAGACTTTAGTTAGCTGTTGATTTAGTAAGTTGTACCAGTTGGCTACAAAACGCGTACCTACTTGGGCGATAAAAATATAATCATCTTCTAGCAGATCACCTTCTTGGCTTAACTGCTGACAAACTTGTTTAAAGCCCGCAGGCGCAAAGAAGTCTCCTCTTGCTACTTCAGGATCAGCTAATAAACTTGCCGGTAAGTTTAGAGGGACAAAGTTGAGCGTATGCGTTTGGCGGTAGAAATCACCTAAGTTAGGCAAGCGAATTACTCTTGAAGCCTGTGCATTAGCGACTACTTGTGCTTGCGCTTGTGATTGTTCAACATTTACTACTTTAGACTGCTCTGTTTGTGAGCCTTCTGTTTGTGAGACTTCTGCTTGAGACTTCTCACCCAGCCATACAAGTTGAGCGTCCTCTCGGTTGCCAACTAGGAAACTGTTTACATCAGCCGGAGCTAGTTGATTCAGCGCATTTAAACTACTTTTACTTGCAGGGTAGCAACCAACTACAAACTGCTTGAAAGTAGCAAGGTGATCATAACCTTTACCTACATAACTACCTGAATAGTTAAACCCAGGGCGATTTTGGTAAGTTTGCGCTAACTCTCTACGGAAAACAAGATCATGCTCTGCCGTAATAACTTGCGCTAAAGCAGGGCTAGCTTGGGCAACAACCACACTTTCACTTAAAGTCATTTGCCAAGGAGTAAAGGCTTCTAAACTTGGCGTTGCTTGCGGATAAGTAATTTGATACTGCGTTAGTTTAGGTAACTTAACTTCACTTGTTGCATAACAACCATAAGCTTGCTCTAGATCTGCGCCACTAATTTTATAGTTAGCTAAAGCGCTAAGATTAATTAACGCCATACCTGCGCAAGCGTCAGTTAAACCATGTAAAAAGTTTAATTCTTGCTGATTACTTGCTTGATTAAAGCTAGGTAAGTCTAACTGCAAGTTTTGACTAGCGATGTAACTATTGTTGTGGGTAAAGTTATTATCGAGGGCAATATACTGCGTACGTACTAAACGGTCAGCAAGGGCATATAAGAATTTATCCTCTGAACTCGCATATTGTTCAAGTTTAGCTAACTCTTCAACTAGAGGTTTTAAGGCAAAACGATATTGTTGTTGATAAAAATATTGTTTTGTCCACAGTTGGCTTAATAGCTCTGTAGTATGCGTTGCTGTTTGATATTGCTCATAAACTGCTAGTAAATCTTGCCAAGCATTCGCCAGTTTGGCGTTATTTAACGCAAAACTACGTAATTCAAGCAATTTTAAAATACTTTCAAGACGCACTAACCAGTCTGGCGACAGCTTAGCTTGATCACTTACTACGAGCACCCAGTTATTGTTATCAGGGAGGTCTTGCTCTGCATGAGCAACAATCGCTTTCTCTCCTTGCGTAGTTTGCGCTGTTTCTGTTGCTTGCTCTGTTTGCGCTGTTTGTCCTTCTTCTGCTGTTTGTGATGTTTCTGTAGCTAGAGCTAAACTAGCTTGTTGTTGATATAGCTGACGCTGTAATAAGCGCATGCTAAGAGCTTGCTCTAGTTGAGCAAGTGTAAGTTTTTTCTTGGATGGATAAGCTGTTGCTAAGAAAAGAAACGCGCGTTGTTTAACCAGATCACTAAGTTCGTCCGGTAGTTGTTCAGCCTTTAAACTAACCTTGTCATTAAAACCAGCTATTTGTGTACGATTAAGTGCGTCTACTTTGACTGCGAGCTTGTCACTAGCTTTACTTTGTATCAAAGTTAAAGCTTGACAATCCCAGTAGTCAATAATCTGAATTTGCTCTGGTGTTAATTGAGTTTTACTTGGCTTACTTAGCGCACTAATACTTGGAGCAACTCTTGCAACATTTGGTGCTAATTCTTTGACAAAACCAAAGTTTACGAGAAGTTCAAAAAAGTACCAATCTTTTGCAAGTAATTCTAGTTCTACCCCCGCAAAGTGAGTAAATACCTCACTATAAGGCTGTAAACTAAAATTAGAGGCTTTACCTAGGAGGAATTTTGGTAAAGCTAAACTCATTGGGGTGTGCAAAAATTTATGCATAAATTAATAGTATTAAACGTTTAAGATTGAAGTAAAATCTGCTAATATTTTATCTTATTTTTGTGTTTTTAACTGTTTTCTTTTCGTATTAGACAGGCAAATCTACGCAAAGTTTAACTTAGTTTATCTTCATTTATATGTTACAATTTAATCTTAAGTTAACCTAATCTCTCCGCGCTTAATTCCACAAATTAAAATATGAATAACAAGTTTCTCTACATCATTGATGGCACTGCGTTGCTCTTCCGTTCTTACCACGCAACAGCTAACTACTTTTTGAACTCTAAATACTATGATACTTCGGCATTAGCTGGATCTGTAAAAAGTGCACTTTCATACATGTTACGTGCTTATCCAACCAATGTTGTTATAGTTTTTGATGTTAAAGGTGGTTCATTCCGTAATGAGATTTACAAAGAGTACAAACAGAATCGTTCACGACCAGACGAACTTCTACTCTGGCAATTAGACAAAGCACCAGAAGTATTTAAAGCTCTTGGGTTCCCAGTATACACTCTACCTGGTTATGAAGCCGATGATGTAATCGGTACGCTAGCTAAGTATCACAGCCAACAAGGGGTTGAAGTCCTAATTGAATCTAAAGATAAAGACTTCGTTCAACTTATCGACAAAAACATCTCTCTAGCTGACAGTAAAAACGAATCTCTATATGATTTTAAAAACGGTCATTTAAAGTTCGGCGTACCAATTGAGTACACCATTGACTATTTAGCTCTGTGTGGAGATAGTGTTGATAATATTCCAGGAGTTGCAGGGGTTGGTGAAAAATCGTCAGTAGCATTAATTAACACCTTTGGTGGTATTGCTGATATTTATCGTGCAATCGACGAAAAGAAATTCGATGGTCCAATCGGCTCTTTTAAACCAGCAACCTTAGCTAAGAAGTTAATTGCTAATCGTGAAAACGCTTTCTTATCCTACACCTTAGCAACCATCAACACGCAAGCTCCAGTGAAAAACATGGAGTTGGAACACCTTACTCTTGCTCCAGCGAACGTAAATAAAGTTCTTGATCTGTTTGAAGAAATAGAACTATTCTCCTTACGTAACTCTTTCATGAAACAAACCTTAAACGGTTTAATTTATACCCCCGAACATGATGAGTTAGTTGAGGCTTATAAACAAGAACATGAGCTAAAAGAAAATAAATCTACTCTACGCATCTCTAAATTTGATGTAAAAAATCTTACTCGTGAGCAAGCTAAAGAAATTGAAGCTACAGGCTTACTTCCTGACGGTAGTCCTCTAGGCTCGGGCGCTGCCAAAGCCAAAGCAAGAAAAGCTGCTAAAGCAGAGCAAGTAGCTCTAGCTGCCCAAGCAGCCAAAGAAGCACTTGAAAACGCAAGTAAAGAAATTGCTAGCGATGATCAAGACAATGACAGTGCAAGCACTTCTAGTAAAGAAACAACGAGTAAGTCAACCAGCAAAGCAAGCAAAGCGAAAAAAGACAGCGAAAGTAAAAATAAAGCTACAGTTGTAGTTACTGAAGAAGATATCGCTTTACTAGCAACTACGCAAGCTTTCCCTGGTAGATTTAGTCAATACCAAGATCTAGTTAAAGAGTACGCTCTTCTTGAAACTCACAAACTTGATTTACCACCGCAAGATTTCTCAACTGAAGAAATCTACTTAGAGCAGTTCACTAATTACCTTGCAACTAGCCCTGCTAAGCAAGCCTTAGAAGAAGCTAAACAAGTAAGTTTACTACTTGAGAAAAATCCTCTGCACAATACTCCAGTAGTACTTCACTTACTAGTTGAAAGTGGCGAACCACAAGAAGTTACTTCTGACAATGGTAAACCTGAGTACACTGAACGTAAACTCTTTAGTTTACCTTTTGCTCAAGCTGAAATCTTTTTAACGAAAGTAAAACACGACGAGTTTATTACTCCAGCTTATACTGCTTTTACTAAAGCTTTTGCTAATGAGATTTTAAGACCGTTGTTAAGCAATAAAGAAATGCCAATCTTTACTTCAGATTTAAAAGATCTTGCGCATGAGTTTAACCTAACTTTAGATGAAGTTAACCAAGTTGGTAGTAATGTACATGATTTACGTGTAGTTGGTTACACCCGTAACTCTGCAATTAAAAATAGCACCCTAATCAGCCTAGCAGATCACTTCTGTAATCTTTATATTGCTCCGATCAAGTATTTAAAAACTAAACTTGATCTTGAAGCGGTTTACTCGAGTACACGTCAAGAAACTCTCTTTATGCCACTATTTGCTCGCCTCACCAAAGACACGCAAGCAAGTACTCTTTATAAAGAGATGGAGCAACCTCTATGGAAGTACCTCTATGCGATGGAAGTAAATGGTATTCTCGTAAATAGCCAAATTTTAGAAGAGATTAAAGTTGATCTTGAGGAGCAAATCGAACAAGCTCAAGAGCAGATCTTCCAAACTTCTGGAGCGGTATTTAATCCAAATAGTCCAAAACAAACAGCAGAAATTCTTTATGGTGAGTTATTACTTGAAGATCCATCAGGTAAAGGCTCAACCGCTGCTGAAGTGTTAATGCAGCTGAAGCACCCAGTAATTGAGCACATTCTCAACTACCGTTCATTAACGACGATTTTAGGATCGCACGTAGTGCCACTGTTAGAGATTGCGAGAGCAAGTGCAGATAGTAAAGTACATACTACTTTCTTACAAACTTCAACAGTTACCGGACGTTTATCTTCACAAGAGCCTAACTTACAAAACGTACCTGCAGTAGCAGATATTGCTAAGCGTATTCGTGCAAGCTTTATCGCTCCAGCTGGTTACAAAATGGTAAGTCTGGACTATAGCCAAATCGAATTACGTGTATCAGCATCTTTATCACAAGATGAACACATGATCGAAGGCTTTAACCATGGTGAAGATATCCACGCTCGTACTGCAAGTAAACTCTTTGATGTTCCAGTAGATCAAGTACAAAAGAGCCAACGTCAAATTGCCAAAGCAATTAACTTCGGTCTTAACTATGGTAAAACTTCATTCAGTTTAGCAACTGAGCTTGGCATTAGCCGTCAAGAAGCAAGTAGCTATATCAAAGAGTACTTTGCTACTTATCCAAAAATCAAAGACTTTATTGATCAAACTATTGAACAAGCAAAAGCTCGTGGTTTTGTGCAAACGGTTAAAGGAAGAATCATTCCGTTAAATAATTTCAACTCACCAATTCGTGCGGTAGTTGATAGTGAAAAACGTAACGCTACTAACTATCCTATCCAAAGTTCGGCAGCTGAAGTTATTAAAACAGCAATGATCGCTATCCAAAAAGAACTAACTAGTTCAATGCCAGAAGTAATTCCACATCTGCAAGTACACGATGAGTTAGTGTTCTCAATTCCAGAACACCTCGTAGATACTTATGTCGCTAAAATCAAAGAGGTAATGGAAACTTCAGTACAACTACCTCAAGTTATTTTAAAAGTTGAAGCTTCTATTGCAGATCATTGGACTAAGTAATTACAGTAACAAAATCAAAAAAGCCAAAAGGCAAAAAGCACAAACCAAAAAGATCCCAAACAAACGTTTGGGATCTT
The DNA here is from genome assembly GCF_003585885.1 of Psittacicella hinzii. Taxonomy (GTDB): domain Bacteria; phylum Pseudomonadota; class Gammaproteobacteria; order Enterobacterales; family Psittacicellaceae; genus Psittacicella. The sequence goes on from NZ_NRHC01000015.1 coordinate 30,251, forward strand.
TTTTTATTAACAAGAATAGTATAATTCGAATTCAATTGGGTGAGGTAACATACGTAATTTTTGTACTTCACGCATTTTAACACCAACAAAAGTATCGATAAATTCTTTAGAGAACACACCACCTTCTAAGAGGAACGCGTGATCTTCTTTTAACGCATTTAAAGCTTCTTCTAATGAGAATGCTACTTGTGGTACTGTACCTTCTGGTAATTTATATAAGTTGATATCAGAAGCTTCACCTGGGTGAATTTTGTTTTTGATACCATCTAAACCAGCCATTAGTAATGCTGTAAATGCTAAATATGGGTTTGCTGTACAGTCTGGGAAACGCACTTCAATACGTTTAGCTTTTGGCGTTGAAACCGCAGGGATACGAATTGATGCAGAACGGTTAGATGCTGAATAAGCTAACATTACCGGTGCTTCATAACCTGGAACTAAACGTTTGTATGAGTTAGTTGAAGGGTTTGTAAATGCGTTTAACGCACGACCGTGTTTTAATACCCCTCCAATGAAGTATAGAGCAGTTTCTGATAAACCAGCATACTCATCACCTACAAATAGGTTTTTACCATCTTTAGTTAGTGAGAAGTGTACGTGCATACCTGAACCATTGTCACCAACTAATGGTTTTGGCATGAATGTTGCAGTTTTACCATGGTTGTGCGCAACGTTGTGCACTACATATTTATAGATTTGCACTTCGTCAGCTTTTGCTACTAGCGTATTAAAACGAGTTGCAATTTCGTTTTGCGCCATTGCCACTTCATGGTGGTGTGCTTCAACTTCTAAGCCCATAGCTTCTAAAGTTTCACACATTACTGAACGTAAAGCTTGTGAATGATCTACTGGAGCAACTGGGAAATAACCACCTTTTACATTTGGACGATGCGCGTGGTTACCGCCGTCAGCAACTTCTTTTTTCGAAGAGTTCCAAATACATTCGTCATCGTTAACTTCGTAGAATGAAGTTCTCATGTTGTTTTCGTAACGTACAGAGTCAAATAAGAAGAACTCTAACTCTGGACCTACAAATACTTCATCAGCAAAACCAGCTTCACGTAAGTATTTTTCAGCACGACTTGCAATAGTACGAGGACAACGATCGTAACCTTCACCTGAAGTTTCGTATACTTGTGTACGAATAATTAAAGTTGGAGATGCTAAATCACCAGCAACATCTAATAAAGGTTCTTGTTCAACTGGTAGTAACACCATGTCAGAACAATCAATTGATTTCCAACCTACAATTGATGAACCATCAATTACTTTACCATGCGCAAAGAAGTCTTCGTCGATTAAACGTGCAGGGATAGATACATGTTGCTCTTTACCGATAATATCAGTAAAGCGTAAATCAGCCCAAACAACACCGTTTTCTTCGATTACTCTTCTAAACTTCTCAGCATAAGCTTTAGCATCTAAAGACATAAAATTTTCCTTGGTTAATTTTAAATTAAAATGTACGTATGTTAAATGTATGTATTTAAAGTAAATAATTAAAACAAAACTGAAAAACTAAAGCAAGGCTAAGATCAAGTTAAGATAAACTTAAACTAAGCTAAGTCAAACTAGCTAAACCAAGCCAAGCTCAACAAAAGCACTTTAATTTCTCGTTTTATGTGTATGTAAAAACAAAAAATTGTAGCGAGGAGGTGCTACAAGTCTTAATTGTATTCAACTATAACCTTTTGGCTTAATTGTTTACTTTTAATTTATTAATAATTCTATAAAACTATGATACTCGAAAATTTTTCTTTTGTCACTAGTTTTATTTTTATTTTTAGAAAAAATTAAAAATTTTTCTTTAAAGGTTTGATTTTTAAGAAATCTTATAACTGAAAGAATTGATAAAAAACGATCAAAAGTAAGATTACAATCTTATAAATGCAGAAGATAGTGCTACTTTTTTAACAAAATCAAAACGAAAATGATCAGGTTGATCATTTTTAACCGTAACGAAACCAAAAATAAATTTAAATTGAGAATTAAATTAAAAGCTCGAATAAACAGTAAGTTAAAGCAAATTAATGGCAAGCTCTTCTGCAATATTCTTCAAAAAGCTGAAATTAGAAAAGGAAAAATTAAAACCTAATTTAATTAAACAAAACTACAATGAAGAGCCTCTTTTATTAAACAAACTATAATCAGATCTAACAAATCCCTAAAACCTTTAGACTAAACTCTAAAAAGGGCTCAAATCGCTTTTTATGAGGTACTCCACCCACGAGTGATTAAAAGATAACAACTATACCTACTATTTGTTTATCAAATGACAATCTCCCTTAGAAGAAAACTTCTAAGGGAGATTAAAAATGAAAAAACTAGCTAAAAAGATTACACAAACATTTGCTGGATTAGAGCTTTTTTAAGTTTGCGGAAATTTTGTAATCTATTGTAAGCAGTTTCAATTTGTGTATCTATAGTTCTGATAAGAGTTGCTATCTTCTTTTGTTCTTCTAAACTAGCTGGGTATGCTATTTTTTGTTTACCTAGATTAGCGTCATTTATAATTGGGTAAGCTGTTCCATACGCATGCAATACTGCTTTTTTCACAAAAGCCTCACTGTGTAAATTAGCAAATAGAAAATAAGGATCAAGCTTTTCACTAGCTCTTATCTGTGCATATCCTTGCGCAAAAACATGAGGGATCGACTTCTCTTCCTTAAAAAAGTAATTGTTCTTTTGATTAGGACGTACTTTTTGGAAAAAGATATCATTTGCCTCTGCTTTACGTCTAGCAGCAGCCGGAGCGCTTTCTTTTGTTTCAAAATTTGCTTCCAGAAGCATTGCAGACTTAACAGAACCTAGGTCAACATAAATAAATTCTTCAGGAACTTCACTTTTAGGATTTATAGTTGCTAACTCACTTAACGGAGCAACTAACCATTTTTCCGTGAAACCTTCAAATCTTTTCTCTGGTTGCGGATTATCTAAATTCGTAGGAAATACTTTTTCTAAAATTGCTTCTTTACGTAGCTTACTATTTTGTAGATATTGATCAGCTTGAAAGATAATATCGTCTATATCTTGCATTAGCTTGCTGATTTTATTTTGTTCTTCAAACTCCTCTGGAAATGAGAACATCACTTTAGCCATACGATGAGCCATTAACTTAGGTTGAACTCCTACAGTTACATAAAGATGAGTCATCTTATTGATAGCTTCAGCAATACAATTATTGCAATAACCTTTCTCTGAGAGTAACACTCCACAAGTACCAAGAGCGAAGAATTTACCATGGATAAACTTAGTTACACCAGCATATCCTGTATTAGTCCATACTACAGCCTTTTCGAATAGATGTTGATTGTAATATCCAACAATTCCGTAATTTTTTGTTTGAGATGAGTAAACAGGATAGCAATATTCACCATCTTGCTTTGACTTAGTCTGTGCAATAAGAATATGTTTGCCAGCGGTAACTTTATCAAACACATCTTCTACACGCGCAGTACGCCAAGGTAATGTAAACTCTGGAAATCTCAATGGCGGTCTCAGCACAGATCTTTGTCTCAATTCTTCTTTTTCTTTTAAAGTTAAACCAGTATAGTCAGGTAACGTCATATATTTCTAAGTGCTCCTACTAATTCGTTTTTACAATATTACTTCTCATAAACTTAAATAACGCTATTATTATATAACGACTAACTTCTTTATTTTAAGTAAGTTAAACAAAATTTAAAGGCTAAAGAGTTTCACTCTTTAGCCTTTTATTTAACCTTTTCTATTGCTTAACCTAATTTCTTAAGCTCATTGGTAAAAACAACCTTATCCTTTTGGTACTGACTAAGATTAAACTTCTCTCTCCCTTTAGTCGTTAAAGCATTACGTAAAAATACTTTAAAACCTTTAGAAGCGAACATCTTAGTATTTAGTAGTAAAGGATTGTATGTCCAAGGTTTGCATTGGTGGAAGTAGAAACTACATTTTTCTCTACTTAAATCACCAAAGGTTTCCGGATCATAGAAGTCATTTAATACTGGTAGATAACCATACACTTTAAATAAAGTTGCAAAGTAATCTTGATAGTAACTCACAGATTTACTTACAATTTCAGCCAGACTTTGATTAAACAAGTTATAAGCATCAACAAATTCAGTAGCTGTATTATTCCACTGCTTTTGACGACCAGCAAAGTGTAAGAAAGTAGGAACTACTTTCTTAAAGACATCAAAGTCTTTGAACTGATAATCAGCTGGTAAACTTACAGCTTCTTTTGTTTTGTGACGAACTTTGTGTTTGTTTACTTGAGTAACTTTATCCCACTTATCTTTATAGAAGTAGTAACGTGTATTAATTAGATGATACGCCAAGTAGTTATACTTTGAACTTAATTCAACGGTATCACCAAAATGTAGAACGTTTAGTAAGTCTTGATCAGGGAAAGCTGTGTAGTCTTTTAACTCGGCAATATGCTCTAACCAAAGATTACTTTGGTTAAGCTTATCCATGTCAATTAATAAGAAGCCAGAGTTAAAGTAAGGATTATCTGCATCAAATGGTAAATCCTTAGCCTTACCTGACAGTTTAGTACGGAAAGCTTTGCCCTCACTTACTACATTTTTGTACATGAGATAAGGATCAGCAACTACCCCAAGGGTTTTACCTTGGAGATCTACTTTTTCACTATCAAAAAGTTCTGCATAAGGTGCGGTACAAATAATATCAACATCAAGGTAAAGTACACGACCTGTTAGATTTAGTAAAGTTGCATAGAGGCGTAAGCTCATAGCATTCGCACGATCATCTTTACTGTAATCTACTTTTTCATAAGCAAAGCGTTGCTCTGGGGAAATGTAATGAAAATGTAATGTACAGTTTTCTACTTGGGTAAACTCAGAAAATAAACTTGCATATTCTGAGTTAGGAACATCTAACGAAGCAATAATATGAATATCTAAATGCTCTCGATTAAATGCAATTAAATTCTTGATAAAAGCAGGAAGTCTTTTAATAAATCCCGCATCTGTAGTTAAAAGGATTTGTTGGTTGTACTTAGTCATTGCGAAGTTATTTGTACTGAAGTAATTTACTTTTTATTATAACGGTTATCGATAACATTTTCTAATTTACTTACCACTTACGACAAAAAGTTACATCACTCCTTCTTACCTAGCTACTTCATTTATCTGCGATTCAGAATATCTTAGATCCAGAATACCCTTGAGCAGCACCTCACCTCAATTCAAATTACTCTAATCTTCTACTAAGACTTTGCAATTTTTCTAAAATTTTTATTCTTTAAAAATCAAAGAAATAAAGAAATATTTTCTTAGGCTTTTGCCACTTTCTTTTGCAAAACATGCAAGAGCAACAAGAGATTATCCCCGATTTTTAGCCAAAAAGTACTTTTTACCTTTTTAACAAAGGTAAAAAGTTGCAGAAAAAGTTGCAATTTTTACAAAATTTAGCGCGTTTTTTGCAAGATTTACAAATAAAATTTTTTGGAGTAATATATTTACAAGAATAAAAACTTAGAAAATATTTACGATTTTTAACTACTAACCTAAACAAATAGCTAGGAAGCTAGCTACCACAAATTGAGGATTTTTATGTTACATAATTTAACTAAATACGCTAAGGTAGCATTAGCTTCTACTATTATCGCTTTATCATCTTTTGCACACGCTGATAGCAAAACATACGTAGTAGGTACAGAAGCTGGTTACGCTCCATACGAATACTTAGATAGTAAAGGTAACATTGTTGGTTTTGACGTAGATCTAATTAAATACCTTTGCGAACAAGCAGGCATTACTTGTGAAATTAAAAACCAAGCTTTTGATGCTTTAGTTCCAGATCTAATTTACCGTAAAATCGACATTGCCATTGCAGCAATGAACATCACTCCAGAAAGATCTCGCCAAGTAGCATTTACCAATGAGTATTTACCAGCTGCACCATACAGATACCTAACTGTAAAAAACCACAACTACCAATCAGTAGCTGATCTTAAAAGCGTAGGTTACCAAAATGGTACTCTAGCAGGCAAATACCTTCAGGATAAAACTCCAAAAACTAAAGCTGTTGGCTATGCTAGCTACGACACTGCAATCCTAGACCTTAAAGCTGGACGTATCAATGCTTTACTTGCAGATGGCCAAGTAATCCAAAAATACGCAGATGACAATGCAGAGCACTACACCTTATTTGCTGAACCTGTAAATGATCCAATCTTAGGTCAAGGCTTAGCAATCGCTGTAAACAAGAAAAACCAAGACTTACTTGACAAACTAAACCAAGCTTTAGTTAAAGCTCAAGAATCAGGTTTCCTTGATAGCTTAAAAGCAAAATACGGCGTTACTCACGCAGAATAGTAAAGCTTTCTCGTGAGATACATTACTTATCGTAATTAAATATCCATGATCATTTTAGGGAAGCTATTGCTTCCCTAAAATTTTGTCCCGTGAATAATTAACAGCCTTAGCTGAGCTGCACCCCAAATGTGTCACCAAATCTAAAACTAGCATTTGGAGATTTTTTCAATCCAGCCTTCTCTTGTCTTTCGTGTCTTGTATTATTACAGCATTACCCTCTCTAATTAAACTAAGCCAACTAAATCAAGTAAACCAACTAATCAGACTACCTAATTTAAACTAATCAAACTCATCTTCCTAGTTTAATTTAGTTAAACTTGCAACCATAATGTCCAATAATGCAACCTTAACGTTCAAATAAAGCCACCACAATGTTCAAATAAAACTGCAAAGAAAGCATTGCTTACATCTAAATCCTGCAGATACTGCGAAAGTAAAAATAACTTATTTTTCCTTAATCTAACAACAAATAATTCTTAATTGCACAAAAATCACGATTTAAGATACTTAATTATTAGCATAATAACCCTATACTCGACTACGTTTTTATGGTTTTTTATAAAAAATAATTACCCCCCCCCCCCGACCTATTTAGTTGATTTTTCTACCTTATTTATAAAAGCCGACTAGTTGCTAATTTATCCCCACCATTGCCAGGGTTGTCATGCTTGCAAAGCTTACTTTATAATATTTTTAACGGTGTATTTATTTTTTATAAGTCTTGATTTTTTCTTTTGAAAGAAAAAGCAAAATCAAAGAATAAACCATACCTGCCATGCTTAACCAAGCATTATCCCAATATTTTTACTTCTTTACTTTTGCATCATTTTTCGACTAAAAAGACTAAATTTATAGATTTATACATTTGTAGGTACTAAAGAAAGGTAGCCTACAAACCTTTATATCCTTTTGTCTACAGCTAGGTCGAAAAAACTAGCTGTTTTTTTGTCTGGTTAAATCTAAATTTGTCGTGTTTTTGATTTGCTTGGTGGTGCTTTGAGTGCTTTTAGCACCAGTACCTCCATGCAGTCAAGCATAACCCCATGATGCCAAACTTTCTCTAGCCTTTGCCACCTCAAACACACCGTCAAAAGAATAAAAACTAAAACTCTCTGGCAGGCTAGAACATTCGAAGGCTTACGTAGGTAACTACCTATAGGAGTTACAACCTACGTGGGGTTACAACTTAAGCGGATTACTACCTACGTAGGATTACCACCTTAGGTTATCTCAACAAGACAAAGCCTATCAAGTAACTAAGCAAGGTAAAAACCTTGCTCCCAGCACACCCTGCTAATAGGCAAAAAACTAACCAGTTTTACCTACCCACAAAAGGACGATAAATACTAATATTAATAAATTTAACCCCTACCTAAGAGGACAGGGTTACATATTAATCTGAATATCAAAATGAATAAAATTTATAAATTAAAGTTTAACAGAAAGACCAAAACTCTCATGGCAGTGTCAGAGTTAGCAACTAATGCTATAACTGGTCAGAGCTCGGATTCAACTGAGTCTCAAACAACTTCCACTAATCGACTAGCTAAATTTTTTAGAAATAGTTCGATCCTTGCAACCTCATCTTTACTATCTTTGGGTGCGCTTATTGTGCCAAGTAAAGTAAGCGCAGAGCTTAGCCGTCAAGGCATGCAAGTTGTGCATGGTAATGTCCAACAGCTTACTCAAGGATTAGTAACCACTTACCAAACAGCGCCAAACACAATTATTGATTGGCAAAAATTTAATATCCGTAGTGAAGAGATTGTTCGCTTTGTTCAAGAGAGCACCAATTCAGCTGTTTTAAACCGTGTGCTCGGAGGACAAGCTTCGCAAATTCTTGGACAATTACAATCTAACGGACAAGTATTTATCGTTAACCCTGCGGGTATTGTCTTTGGACAAAATTCAGTTGTTGATGTAGCTTCTTTAGTAGCTTCAACTCTTGATATTACTAATGAAGATTTCCTAAATGGCAACTATGTCTTCAACCAAGATAAAGACCAAGCAATCGCTTCGATCCTAACTCAAGGTGTGATTAAAGTACAAAACGACGGTACTATCGCCTTAGTAGGTGGTCAAGTATCTAACACAGGTGTACTTGAAGCTAAAAACGGTACAGTATATCTCCTTGCTGGTCAAAGCATTGTTATTCAGGATTTAGAAAATCCATTAATTTCATACAAAGTTACCGCAAACAACAAAGCAGTTAACTTAGGTAGCATTGTTGCTAAAAAAGCTTACTTACTAGCTAACAAAGTAGCAAATGGTATAACTTCAACAGTAGGTAATACTTTTGCTGATCTTGTAGCTTCACCAACTAACGCTGATAAAGCGGTAATTGACGCTAATGGTGAAATCCAATTATTTGGTGCAACTGAAAGTGAGCAAGTACAAACTAACCGTCAAGTGGACACTGAAGTAGTTGGGATTCGCAATAGCTTAGTTATCAATAACGGTACCTTAAACTCTTCTTCAAAAACAGCAAAAGGAGGAACTGTTTCCCTCCTTGGTGACGTAATTGGTATTGAAGAGAACTCTTACATTGAAGCTACTGGTACAACTGGTGGGGTCGTATATGTAGGTGGTGACGCTAAAGGTCGTGGTATCCAACATAAACTGGCAGAGCAAAGTTTAATTCTTGCGGGTTCAACCATTAACGTTTCTGGTGAAAGTGATGCGGGACAAGTATACACTTGGGGTAACCAATCACATGTTGAAGGTACCTTTGTTGCTCGTTCAATTAACGGCTATGGTGGTTTTGTTGAAACTTCAGGGAAATACATCAATGTTGTGCCAGGTGCTTTCTATGTAGACGCTACCTCTTTAAGAGGTGATGAATATCTCGGAACTTGGTTACTTGACCCTGTTGATTTCATTATTACCCATGGTAATGTAAACACAGAAAGATGGAATGAAGTATCACATCTTCTTGGTGAACTATATGAAGTACAAGATACAACTAGCGTAACACGTTACAACCTGACCAAGACTTCATGGACATCTTTTGCCATGACTGATGGTACAGTTAACTACCTGCTTGCTTGTGGTACAGCCAGCCACGCTTCATTCTATACCGATGGTAATATTACCGTATTAGGTTCAGCAAGAATTAATCACTCAGATAATAATAACTTCCGTCGAGTTGTTTCACTCTATGCTGGTAAAGACATAAATATCTGGGCTGGAGCAGAAATTAGCGTTGGTTATTTAAACCTTACGGTTGACAGCGGTAACATTTCGATTAACAACGCTACTCTCTTCGGTGGTTATGGCGTCGACATCCATAGTTTAAGAACTGGTAACATTACTATCTTTAACGGTACATCAGTTACTTCAAACCGTAACATTACCGTTAACTTAGGTAATGATACTGATTCAGCTAACCGTTATATTAAGATCAACAATGCTACTCTTAATATGACCGGTTCTTTAACCAACTCTGAAGGTATCAACATTACTTTCCACTCGAATTACAACTCTTCTATTCAGATAGAAAACAGCTCTAAAATCTATGCTAACTCGAGCTCTCTATCTATCGGGATTACCGGTTGGAGTACCGAAAGTTCAAGTGGACAGTTTATTAACCTCAATGACTCAGAAGTATCTTCGAAATACACTTACCTCTGGGCATTTGGTGATATCTATGCCAATAACTCTACTATCTATGCCGTAAACTCGGGTAACATCTTCTCGAGAGAGGGGAGTGTAAAATCAGGTACTGGTGGTTTTAAAGTAATTGGTAATGAAACAGATATCATTGGTTACTATGGGATTGATGTACAAAACGTTACAACTCAAATTACTAATAACCAACAGTTTATTTCCAATAACTCACAAGTAAGTATTGCTAACTCAACCCTTGCAGGTTGTACTACCGGAAGTGAAACTGATGTACTACGTATCTTTGGTTTAGATACTGTTAGCTTATTCAACACTACCGCTAACGCAGCTTCAACTTCGGTTTATTCAGTTGCAGGAGGCTTAAACTTAACTGACTCTACAGTAAAAGCTTACTCTTCAACTTTACAAACTCCGGTTTATCTAGGGCAGTTATCTGCTTCTTCACTAACCACAGAGGTACAAGCATATAGCGCTTACGACGCTGATAGTGTAATCAACAACACCACAGTAGAGTCAAGCAATGGTGTATTAATTAACTTCCAAGCACCTAATTCAACGCAACGCGTAACCATCAACAAGCTGAAGCTTGATGCGCAAGATGTTGCAATTCAAACCATTCCGGATACTAACTACAGCGCTTCTTCAGCAATTACCATAGATGAATTAAGTGGTACAGTTAAAGGTAACCTCTTCCTTGGTATTGATCAAACTACCACCAATCAGCAACAACAAGCGACGCAGTTTATTCTCAACAACACCACTAGTGCCCTAACAATTAACGGCAACTTAAACGTTACGGTTAACACTACGGCAAACGCGCAGTTTAACCTCTCAAACTCTGAAGTTAAATTTGGTTCTACAAGCAGTAAAGCAAATCTGCATGTAACTAATACTGCTGGAGGGATTAATGTTGAGAATGTAACCTTTAACTTTGTGGATGGTGGAACGACTAGCGAGTTAAACATCAATGCTACTAATGAAGAGTCAAGTGCTGTTACTTTACGCGCTAAAGATCTAACCGTTAATAATGCTAAGAGCGTAAGATTTATTAATGGTACCCAACAATCAAGTGGAGCAATTACCATTAATCAAAATGGTAACTTAGCTTACTCAACTAATGACACAAGTAACTTTGAGCAAGCAACAGTTAACGCAAATTACATAACAGCAGAATCAAGAGATAAGGGATTAGTGAGCGTTAATGCCTCAACCTTAACTGGGAATAGTGTCCTAATCCTACGAGGCAACAATTTAAGCGTAACTAATGGTTCAGTTGTTACTACTGGAGCAAGTAGTGGTAAATCTCCAAGTATTACTCTAACTAACACTGCTACATTTGAGAACTCAACAGTGGTTGGTTACGCTGATGTAACTGCTAGTGCTAAAACTTTAAATGCGACTAATACTAAGTTTAATGCGTCAAATGGAGAAGCAAACTACTCTCTAAGCGCAACTGACCTTAACTTTGACAATGTAAGTTTTACGGCAAATACCGATAAAACTTTAGTTAAGCTTTGCGCAACTAATAGTATTAACTTAAATAACAGTAACATTTCTACTAATCGTTACGATATTTGTGCAACAAATAACGTAACTTTAGATAACACTACTTTAGAAGCGTACAATACTACCGTAGCTTCAGTACTTGATACAGCTACAACTACGGGTACTTTAGCAATTACTAATAACTCAACCTTAATCTTACATACCGCAAGTGCAGTTAACGCCACAGGTAGTTTAGTAATCTCTAATTCAACTGTAGATCTAACTAAAGTTAGCTCTACAAGTAACAATAAAAACGCTACACTACAATCCCTTAACGGTAATGCAACCTTTGCTAACTTTACTTTAAAACGTAACAACCAAGATTCTTCAACTGTTACATTAAAAGCTAAAGAAAACTTAAGTATTACGCAGGGCACTATTGTTGAAGGTTACTCGGTAACTCTAGAGTCAGAGAATAGTTCAATTCACATCAAAGACTCTAACATCAGTGCTTTCTACACTAATTCAGATGGTAAATCTGGTGGTTACCCAAATATTACCGCTAACAAAGATATCAACATCGATAACTCTAATATCACTGGTTGGCAAAAACTAGTATTTACCGCTAATACCGGTAATGTTACTTTCACTGACAGCACAATCACCACTAACGATACCCAATCTTCAGGTCTCTACTCTGGTGATCTTGAAGTTGTAGCTAAGAGCAATACCGCAGGTGGTGGGAATGTAACTCTAGCTAATACCAAAGTTAACTCTGATCCAGAGAAGTCTAACATTAGCTTAGTTGCAGCTACTGGTATTAGTACTTTACAAGATACAGTTCTTGCTGGTCGTAAGGTTAATTTAACAGCTCAAGCAGGTTCAATTGATTTACAGAGCTCAACCATTAACTCAACCGGTACTGACAAAGATAGTTTAGTCTTAAGTGCAACAGAAAAATTAATTGTTAACGCTTCAACCGTAATTGCAAAACAAGACATTAACCTCTCTTCAGTTGCCGGCACAATTAATGATCTTGAAGTAACTAATGGTTCGGTTCTACAGTCAATTAACGGTAATGTAACCGTTGACTTAACAACCGCAACTTCATACCAGTTCAACGCTTCAAGTTTAATTGCTACTAATGGCACAGCTTCACTTGTAACTAAGGGTGACCTAGTAACACAAAACAGTACTTTCCGTGGTAAAGAAGTTAATCTAACCAGTACCGCAGGTAGTGTAAGCTTAACTAACTCTGTAGTAGAAGCAGTTGGTGAGAGCTCAAGCCCTGTAATCAAAACAGCTAAGGATTTAACCCTAGATAACACTACCGTAACTGCTACCGGTAACATTAACTTAAATACCGATGCTGGTAACCTAACTATCGTTAATGCCTCAAAAGTAACTTCAACTCAAGGTGGCGTAACCGTTTGTTCAACCTGCTCAACTGCTTCTTTTGTTGTCAGCAACGCAACGTTAAAAGCAGAAAAAGACGTGACGCTAAATCAGTCTGGTACTTCAATGCCAACTACAACTTTAGACAGAGTTAAGTTAATCTCTGATAACGGCAACGTAGTGGTAAATTCATCAGCAACTAAGTTAATTCTTAGTCAATCAGAGTTATCTGCTTTAAACGGTACCGCCTCTTACCATGTAAATGGTGATCTTACGGTTGATAACTCGGCAATTCGTGTTAAACAAGACTTAGTGTTTGACTCAAATACCGTAACTGGGCAGTTAATGATTGTTAATGGTTCGGTGTTACAGTCAAATGCTGGAAAAGTTGATGTAACTATTTCTGGAACTGATGAGTTTGCGAACTCTTCAATTATTGCTGCTACTGATGCTAACCTCACTAAAGAAAGTGGTGATTTAGTAATTACGAGTGCTGATACGCTAATCCAAGGTCACAACATTAACGTAAAAGCTAAAGACGGTAATGTTACCCTTAGCCAAACGCAACTCCAAGGAGTAGCTAATGACAGTGGTGCTTATGGTGATCTCAGCATTCAAGCAACTAACGCTAGCATGACAGTAGCTAATCTAAACCTTGCAAACGTTAGCATTAAACAATTTGCTAATGTCTCTTTAGCAGGAGCTACAGGGGTAAACCTTGCTAACTCAACGGTGAGCGGAGCTAACAGCGGTGAGTTTAGCGTGAATGCAGGTCTAGGTGGCGCTGATATCTATAATGCAACCGTACAAGGCTTTAAAAATGCAACAGTAGTAGCTGCTAAAGATGTTAACATAAACCACTCTAACTTTACCGGTACTGAAGAGGGTGATTTTAAAGCAACGAGTACTGCAGGTAGTGTTAGTCTGACTAACTCGGTAGTGAGTAAAGTTGAAAATGCTACGCTTGATGGAGATCAAGGAGTTGTTGTAAGTAAAGTTGTCGCTACCGGTACCGAGAAAGGTTACTTCAATGCAACAAGCAACAATGGTTCGATTTCTTTAACTGATACACAGGTTACTAAGTTCAAAGGTTTCCAAGCTCAAGGTAAAACTCAAGTTACTTTAGAAAACCTTACCGCGAGTGGTACTGGTACTGGCAATGGTGACTTTGTTGTTAATAGTACTGCAGGTCAAACCAGCATTGGCAACTCAACTCTAACCGAGTTTAACAACTTTACCTTTGCAGGTGATCAAGGGGTTACTGTAACAAACGTTACTACAGCCGCTACTTGGATTTACCAAGGAGATCTAACCATCAGTAGTAACAATGGTTCCGCAACCATTACCAACACTAAAGCTACCCAGTTTAGTAACCTCAACGTAAGCGCTAAAGCTGATATTACTGCACAAAACCTAACTACTTCGGGTATTTACAACGGTAATGCTAGATTTGCAAGCTCTGCTGGTCAAACTAACCTCAGCAATACTAGCGTGAGCTCGTTTAACAACCTAGAAATTTCTGGTGATCAAGGAGTAACAGTTACTAATACAACTGCAACAGGTACTTTCTCTGGTAACTTTACTTTAAGCAGTAATAACGGTGCAGCAACTGTTACTAACTCCACAGTTGCAGAGTTCAGTAACTTTACCGCTACCGCAAAAACAAATCTTACGGCATATAACCTTACAGCGACCGGTGCTTACCAAGGTGACTTTAGCCTGACAAGTGAAACAGGGAACACAAGTTTAACTCAATCAAGTGTTTCTCGTTTTAGAGGTTTAAATGTTGCTGGTGACCAAGTGGTGACATTTGCAAATGTAGCAGCTGCTGGTATGTATGACGGTGATGTGACTATAGAGAGTAATAATGGCGCTGCCACTATCTCCAACTCTACCGTAAGTGAGTTCATCTATTTCAACGTTACTGCAAAAGAAGACGCTAAAGTACAGAACTTAACTGTTAAAGGTATTGGCTCTCAAGACTTTAACTTAGTGAGCTCTGCAGGTAATGCAAGTGTTACGGACTCACTCATTAAAGACTTTAGTAACGTAACTCTGACTAGTGAGTTAGATATGACCTTTACTAATGTAACAGCAACTGGTACAAATAAAGGTGATCTCACTCTAACAAGCAACAACGGTAGCGCAACTCTTGCCGACCTCGAGGTTACAAGATTTAATAACCTCAACGTGAGCGCTAAAGCTGATGCAAGTGCGCAAAGTATAAACTTTACAGGTGCTGGATTAGGTGACTTTAACCTCCTCAGTGCCGAAGGTAACGCAAGTTTAACTAACTCAACCTTTGATGTAATTGTTAATCTAACGGTTGAGGGGAACCAAGAAGTTAGCGCAACTAATGTTACTGCAGTTGGAGGAGCTTACTCCCATCCAAGTGATCTTAAGGTAAGAAGCCATAATGGTACGGCAACTTTAGCTAACGCAACAGTTACCTCATTTAACAACCTCAGCGTTACCGCTAAAGATGATGTTACTGTAGCAAACCTAACTGCTTCTGGAAATGAAGAGGGTGACTTTACTCTCAACAGCTCAACAGGAAGTGCAAGTTTAACTAACGCAACTGTTTCTAATTTTAATAACTTAACTTTAAACGGTGAGCAAGGAATTGGAGTTACAAATGTAACGGCAACAAGTACAACCAGAGGTGACTTCACCGCAAACAGTAACAACGGTAGCGCGACCTTTACTAACTCAACAGTTACTGAAGTAAATAACTTTAACGTTACTGCCAAAGCTGACATTAATGTACAAAACTTAACAGCAACCGGAACAGATGAAGGATACTTTAACCTTGTAAGCTCTTCTGGCAGCACAAGCGTAACTCAAGCAACTGTTACTAGATTCAAGGGACTAAAACTTGATGGTGAACAAGAGGTTGCAGTTACAAATCTAACTGCAGCTGGTTCTGGTGGCGGAGACTTAACTGTCAACAGTAACAACGGAACAGTAACTCTTACTAACTCCACAGTTACTGAAGTTAACAACGTTAACCTTACTGCCAAAGCTGACGTTACAGTACAAAACGTAACAGCAACTGGTACTGACAAAGGTGACTTCTCTGTTGAAAGTACAAATGGCACTGCTACCTTAGTAGACTCAACTGTTACTAGATTTAACAACGCAAGCGTTACGGCTGCGCAAGATGTTACGGTAGAGAATGTAACTGCGACCGGTACAGGTAACAGTGACTTCACAGTTGAGAGCACAAACGGCACCGCTAGCCTAGTTAACTCTACGGTTACCCAATTTAACAATGCAAGCGTTACTGCTGAACAAGATGTTACGGTAGAAAATGTAACGGCTACTGGTACAGGTAACGGTGATTTCACAGTTGAGAGCACAAACGGTACAGCTAGCCTAGCTAACTCTACAGTTACGCAATTTAATAATGCAAGCGTTACAGCTGAACAAGATGTTACGGTAGAGAATGTAACAGCTACAGGTACAAACAACGGTGACTTCACAGTTGAAAGTACAAACGGTACGGCAAGCCTAGCCAACTCTACAGTGACGCAATTTAACAATGTAACAGTTTCAGCTGAACAAGATGTTACGGTAGAAAATGTTACAGCTACTGGTACAGATAACGGTGACTTCACGGTTGAAAGTACAAATGGTACAGCTAGCCTAACTAACTTGACAGTTACGCAATTTAACAACGCAAGCGTTACAGCTGAACAAGATGTTACGGTTGAAAATGTAACAGCAACCGGAACAAACAACGGTGACTTCACAGTTGAAAGTACAAACGGTACAGCTAGCCTAGCTAACTCGACAGTGACGCAATTTAACAATGCAAGCGTTACTGCTGAACAAGATGTTACGATAGAGAACGTAACGGCTACTGGTACAGGTAATGGTGATTTCATGGTTGAAAGCACAAACGGTACTGCTACCATAGCTAACTCTACAGTTACACAATTTAATAATGCAACTGTTGCCGGTGATCAAGGGGTAACTCTTGAGAATGTAACTGCAACTGGTACAGGTAGCGGTGACTTTACAGTAACTAGTGAGAATGGTTCAGCAAGCCTAACCAACGCAACCGTAACCGAGTTCAACAACTTTAACGTTACTGCTCAAGGTGATGTTACTGCGCAAAACCTAACAGCTACAGGTACAGACAAAGGTGACTTTAACCTTGTAAGCTCTACAGGTAACGCAACCTTAACAGAAGCTAACATCACTAAGTTCAATAACTTAAAAGTTAAGGCAGAGCAAGATGTTACGGTAACTAATGTAACGACAACCGGTACTGGTACGGGTGATTTTGACCTTGAAAGTACTCAAGGTAAAGCGACTTTAGTTAACTCTAGCGTAAGTCAGTACCATAATCTAACCGTTAATGGTAATCTTGGAGTTACTATTGATAAGTTAACCGCTGTTGGTACCAATGAAGGTAACTTCACGGTAACAAGTGCAAATGGTGGCTCAACTCTAGAGAACTCTACGGTTACGCAATTCAAGAACTTAACAGTACAAGCTAAAGAAGATTCACTCATTAGCAACCTAACTACCTACGGTACTGGCGAAGGTTCATTTAGAAACACAAGTAGCAATGGCTCAGCAACTGTAAAAGATTCTGTAGTAGAAAACTACGTGAACTTTACAAATGAAGCGAAAAAAGACGCTACCTTAACTAATCTCACTACCAATGGTACAGGTACCGGTGACTTTAATAACAACAGTACTAACGGTAAAGCTGTTATTGGCAACTCAACTATCACTAACTACAACAACTTAACCAATAGTGGTAAAGAGGAAGCAACCGTTACTAACGTTACCGCTGTAGGTACAGGTAATGGTGACTTTATCAATGAAAGCTCAAACGGTACCGCAACTCTACAAAACTCAACCATCACTAACTTTAATAATCTAAATGTTAGTGGAGCGACTGGAGTTGTAATTGACTCAATTAACTCAACTGGTACAGGCAATGGTAATCTCACCGCAACAAGTACCAATGGTTCTGTAGTTGTGACTAACTCAACTATCACTAATTACCAGAACCTCATCTTAAGCGGAGAGCCTGTTGAAGTTACTAATAACACCGTTAACTTAAGTTCAACGATTCTAATCACCTCAGAGAGTGAGCCGATCATCACCGACAACTCTGGACAAATAAATTCTTCACCGACTAATAACGGTAAGTACATCTCTTACGATGCAATCAAGAGAAATAACCCGAACCTTGTAATCGTAAATCCATTTGTTGCTGATGATGTAACTCTAGATCCTAACTACGCAGACTGGTTAGAAACTGGAAATGACCTCAACCAAGAGGGAGATGATGAAAAAGATCTAGCAGCGCTTAACCAAACTGCTTATGGTTTACATGCAGCTAACCGCATGGATGTAACCTTAGCTGAAGTGCTTTACCAACAATGTACTGTTGAACTTGGTAATCTAATTGACAAGTACGAAGTTACTGAAGAAGATCGTCGTAACTTACCAATCGGTGCTATTGTTAGCAAATATAACTTCACTGATAGAGAAGCTATCTTCTTACAAGCTTCATGTGCTAATCATGTAAATCTACTCAAGTCAAAACTACTTGAAAGTGTAAAACCGAAATCTACGGTAGCAAACAAAGAGTAGTACTTTGACTTTAAGCAGATTGAAAGTAGTTACTTGCTTTTAAAACTACTAATAATTTGAAGTCGTTTTCTAAAGTAAAAACTACTTTGCAAACTTCAAGTTTTTCTTAAATGGTTTGATTGTTTAAGAAAACTATCGAGGGGATCCTTTGCTGTAAAGGATCCCCTCTTTTTTGTGCTTCTTTTGCACTACTTTCAGAACTACTTTCAGAACCTATTTTCCCGTTTT
>NZ_NRHC01000150.1 GCF_003585885.1 Psittacicella hinzii
TACCAAGTGTAGTAAAGTGGTAATTTAGAATCTTGTCCATAAAAAATCGCTAAGTTTACTTGAGCAAGAAGTTCAGAATCTCGGTTGTATCCATACTTTACTTGCCTAATATTTGTGCTGTAGGATGAAATAGATGTTACATCGTATGCAATATATTCCTCTTCAATCGCTTTATCTAGCCAGTCGTCCAAGAACGCTAAAATCTTGGTTTCTTCAATCTTAGCAAAGATTTGGCTAATTTCTTGGCTAGTTTTATGCAATCTTAACGGTAAATAATGTTTTTTTGCCCATTTTTCATAGCCTGACATAACATTACCTTTGGAAATCATGTAGGTTACTAAGCTTAAAAATAACGTATGATTATTACCAAAATGCTTTTTAAGTAAGCTTGTTAATCCGAGATCTTCTGATAACTTATTAACTGCATTTTGAACTCCAAATGGCACAATATACTTATCAACCTTGTCAGTTTTTTCGACAACATTGTTTACATAGTATTCATTTGTTGGAAACACTTTATGATAATTCTTATTGATTATCAATAAGTTCTTTTCTTCGTCCAATTTTCCAATACATATCTCATCACAAGTGTTGGTTCCATTCTGATTACGATACATACGAGTTTTATAGTAAACGTATTTACCACTTGGAGTTTTCTTAAATGTTTTTCTATGTTCGGGTAATTTTGCGTATTGGATTACTTTCATTTTACTTTTGACGACTATACAAAAATACGGTTTTCTGGTTTTAAACAATACAATAATGTAGTTGCTTAACTTTTAATTCGTTGGCTTCAGTCAGTTACTTGAATTATAGGGGAGTATTGTGTATACATTGAACATGATAATATCCTGAAGAGTTAAGCCCTATGAGGAGTTTTCCAATTCAAATGTCTAAAATAAACAATCCACACGGCTTTAAAATACTAAAGATCATCTAGTCATCGAGCTTAATCTTTAACTCTGCTAGAATTTCTCTTTGCTCCTCGCTCATTGGATGAATTACTTTACTATCCTTTGTAATCAAGAATTTTATATCATCAAGCTCTTCAATTATCTCTTGCAAACTATACTTATGCTCAATTCTTGTCCCTTTAACTTTATTTCTAAGAGCTGATCGAAGAATTAAAGAAATAAACATAACAAAGGCTTTCCCTTTAACGGCTTGGGGATCTTGACTTAATCTGTAAGAATCCTCTAGTGCTATTAAATCTTTACCCGCCTGCTCAAGAAGTTCTTTTCCTCTGTAGAGCTCTAAAACCTGAATTCCGCAATTGT
>NZ_NRHC01000151.1 GCF_003585885.1 Psittacicella hinzii
CCATTTGGGGGTAACCTCACTCCTAAGAGTTCAACCCTTAGGAGTAAATCGTAACAAAATTATTTAACCTTTTTTCTTGCCAGCATTCTTACTTTTATTTTGATCAAGTAAGAATTGGTTAAATTCTGCTATAAATTGATTTACATTTTTAGAGCAATTAACAATGCGAGCTCTGGTATGTCTTTGTTCACCAATGATGTAGTATTTATCAGAACCTGCTGTAGTTTTGATTCTCGTAGTAAAGATTACATTACCTTTGTTATCTGCAACTTTGTAAGTTACATCAAAAGTACCGTTAAATCTTCCAAAACTAAAAGTAGATTGACTAGCATCTTCTAAATGCGCATAAACAACATATTCATCATTAGCTGTAGGTGTAAATAAGCCAGAGTTCTTTAAACCTACTTCTAATACATCTTTTAACAGCTTGTCTAAGTTAGCACCAGTTAACTGACGGTGTAAATGATCTGCCATATCAGTTCTTACAACATAAGCAGCGTTTACCGCAGGAGCTTTTGGATCTAGATTAGACTGTAAAAGTCTAGGATCTGCCTTAAGAGACATACAGCTAGTTAGAAGCAGTGAAAAAATTAAACCAACAAAAACCTTAAAAGAGATTTTCATACAAATATTCCTTGTAAAAATAAATTGAGAGTTAAGTAAAGTTTTTTAAGTAAAGTTTTCTACAGGTAATTTGTTGATCTACGTTAGTTATTTTAACTTAAATTAATCGTTATTTTGTATTAATTGCTTAATCTATATCAATTGTTTAATCTATATCTGTTTAGCACATTCCTCCATTAACCGCTATTACTTGGCGAGTTATATAACCCGCATTCTCTGATAATAAAAACTGCACAGCATGGGCAACTTCTTCAGGTTTACCCATACGTTGCGCTGGAATCATTTTAAGAATTTGCTCTAAAGGGACATTTTCATCAATCATATCAGTATCGATTAGACCTGGAGCAACACAGTTAACTGTAATTTGTCTTTTAGCTAACTCAATAGCTAAAGCTTTAGCTGCGCCAATTAAACCCGCTTTAGAAGCACTATAGTTTACTTGTCCACGATTACCAATCAGACCTGATACCGAAGTGATACAAACAATTCTTCCTGCTTTACGACGACGGATCATCGGCATCATCAGTGGATGTAAAACATTGTAGAAGCCATCTAGATTTGTATGGATAACTTGATCCCAATCCTCTGAAGTCAATGCAGGAAAAGCTCCATCACGAGTTAAACCAGCATTAAGCACCACTCCGTAATAAGCTCCATGTTGCTCTACGTCTTGCTCTAAAATTTCTTTACATGCTTGACGATCACTCACATCAAATTGTAAAACACGAGCTTGTCGACCAAGTTCCTTAACTTGCTCTACAACCTCTTGTGCTTCTTCGATGCGACTACGACAGTGGATTACTAAATCATACCCTTGTTGCGCTAAAGACAAAGCAATTGCTTTACCTATGCCACGACTAGAGCCTGTAACTAAAACTGTTTTATTCATAAATTAATTATTTGGACTAAATACATTAAGAGAAGCTTGGGCAAGTAAAACTTGAGTTTGTGCATCATACATTTCAACATCAAACACCCCAAAACCACTAGCGTCTTGGATGGACAGTTTTACTTTGGTTAATAACTTGGTGCCAACTTTTAAAGCATTTGTAGCTAATTGAATATTGCGAGACCCTAAGAAATAACCAATGTTTACCTTTTCTCCATGGGCTAGAGTTTGACAACCTGCCCAGCAACCAATACTTTGTGCCATATGTTCAATCGCATAGATAATATCCAATTGATCATTTTCTAAAAAGATATTATCCGGCTTTATCTCAAAACTCGTAACGATAAAATCATCACCATACTCAAGCACTTGATCGACTTGAATCATCTTACCACTTTGAGATAACAAATGAGACACATCTAAGATAGGGCAAGTAAATGACTTAGGCATTACACTCTCCTAGAATTATTACTGCATTATTACCACCAAAAGCAAAAGAATTACTTAAACCAATACGAGTTTTTTCTTTTGTCCAAGTTGAATTTTGGTTGGTAAAGTTTAAGGGAGAGATTTGTGGATCAAACTTTTCATCCCAAAGATGTAAAGGTAACTTACCTAGCTGGTTATAAACCGGACTAACAAATCCCCATAAAATTGCGGCTTCAATCGCACCGGAAGCTCCTAGAGTGTGCCCAGTGTAAGATTTAGTTGAAGTACAAGGAACATCTGGAGGCAATACTGAAGTTATCGCCTTAGCTTCCATTAAATCATTATGTAAGGTTGCCGTGCCATGCAAATTAACCCAACCAATTTGTTCAGCGTCTAATTTTGCCTGACTTAAAGCTTGCTCTAAAGCAGCAATTGCTCCTTTACCCTCTGGATGAGGAGAACTCATATGATAAGAGTCACAGCTTGCCCCACCCCCTAGATATTCTAGAGCACTATTATCTAACTTCTCTTTAGTTAGAACAAAAACCGCAGCTCCCTCGCCAATATTGGTACCTTGACGATTTTCTGAAAAAGGATTTAAATTTTCCGGAGAAAGAACTGATAAAGAATCAAAACCTTTTAAGGTTAAAGGAGATAAGTTATCAACCCCTCCACAAATTACGGCATCACAAAAACCACAATGTAAAAGACGAGCAGCACTTATTAAAGCACGAGCTCCAGAAGTACAAGCCGTAGATATCCCGAAAGATACCCCCGTCAAATTATAGGCAGTCTTAACAAAATCCGCAGGATTTGAGAAAAATAATTGGTTTAAAACAATATCCTTTTCTTTTCCTAAAAAATACGGATCACATTCATCAACCCCAGTGGTTGAAGTTCCCATAATTACAGCAACACGATGTTTACCATACTTAGAGATTACCTCCTGCACTTGCTCTTCTATTTGCTCAAGCGCATGCCAAAGTAATTGGTTACAACGATTTCTAAAGTGACTTGGTAAATTTTCAGGAAACTCCCTTAGCTCTTCTTTTACAATCCCAAAGCTTCCTGCTCTAATGGCGAAATTAGGAAATGGATTTTCACATTGAGTTAAGCTCTTTTTGTCCTTAAGTTGCAGTTGGGTCAGATGAGTTTCCAACCCATTACCTACACAACTAACAATTCCCGGTTTATGGATAAATATTTTTGTCATATCTGTCTATCTAAAACATATTATTTGTAGAAATTAG
>NZ_NRHC01000152.1 GCF_003585885.1 Psittacicella hinzii
TGAAATGATCTTAAATATTTGAACTTTTTTAATAAATTTCTAATATCAACTTAGTACAAATATATCTAAGTCTTGGGTTTCATTCCCCTCCCCCTTTGAATTTGGTTGCTAGCAACCAAATTCAAAGGGGGAGGGGAATGTGCGCGAGCGACGACGGGAGCCTCATAAGACTTTAGTCAAAAAATTCACGCACTTCCCAGAAACCAAGCAATTTTAAAAAAATTGGGCTTTAGAAATGTTATAATGGTTTTAAGTTGGAGGCTCATCTACATGATATTTTCAATAATATCATTTAGATGAGTTTTTTGTTTTTTAAGGTTTATTCGGTTATTGTTAAACCAATGTATGAAATGCTCTAAGTCATATATTAATTCTTCTTTGCTTTTAAACAAATAAGAATTTACGTTTAGTTCTACTTTAATCGCACCAATTACAGATTCAACAATGGCGTTATCAGTAGGTGTGTAAGGCTTGGACATGCTTCTAACGACACCTATCTCGTCCGTATATTTAATATACTCATGGCTCTTAAATTGCGCCCCTCTATCACTATGGATAATAGCTCCTTTCTTCAAGAACCTATCGTACTTTTTAATACATTCTATCGCCAGCTCTGTAGTAGCATTGCTTCCATGAGACACGGTAACATGATTATTAAAGTAATCTACTAATACAGCTAAGTAAACCTTACCATTGATAGTTTGAACCTCGGTAAAGTCAATACTACAATGAGTTCCTAAGGATTTACTAGTAAAATCTCCAGCTACAAGATTAGGTGCGTAAGATGTAGGTGAAGGTACATAATTCCTCTTAGAATCCTTAACCTGTTGCATACGTGCCGTCAAATTCTCTTCACGCATTAGTTGCCTTACCATATCTTTGCCACAACAAGGGCAACCAGCATTGTTTTCTGCTTCTTGTTTCAATTCTTGATAGATTCTTCTATAACCGTAAGTTGAGAAGTTATCGAAAAATAACTTGCGTATCTTTTTTCTAACTTCGGCATACTTATCAACTAATCCTCTCGCAATTCTACCTTTATTATAGAAATAAGTACTCTTGGATAGCCCCAATAGCTCCCAGCTTAGATACAA
>NZ_NRHC01000153.1 GCF_003585885.1 Psittacicella hinzii
GAAGCTAGAAGCTAGAAGCTGAACTTTAAATTAAATATTGAATACTTAAACTTGAAACTTAACATATAAATCTGCAGAATTAAGGAAGCAAGATGTATCGTAAAGGACATATGATTACAGGGATAAACCTTGGGGTTTGTCTCACCATTGGTGCGATTAACTGGTTTAACGTACCTTACTTAATAGCTATAGTGTCAGGTTACTTAACTTATAAAGGTTCAATGGCACCTGACTATTTAGAGATGCGATGGTTTGATCGAGAAAAACAAGAAATTCGCAGTATCATTCCCCATCGTACTATTACTCACTGGTTGCTACTTTGGGTAGCTTGTATGGTATTTGCGGGTTATAAATTCTACCAAGGTGGGGTATGGTGGCTATTACCATTTGCCTACTGTGCAGGTGGAGTTTTACACATACTACTAGATTTACCCAACAAGAAACCAATTCCAATTTTTCTTCCTGTAGGTGGTACTTGCTTAAAGTGGTGGGCTAGTAACGAGAAACAAGGAATTATTTGCTTAATTACGAGTTTACTTATGGCTGGTTTTATCTACTTAAGCTTTATCGATCGTTGGCAAGATATAGCTACTGAACCTATGAAGTACTGGCAAGCATTTTGTCAGCAAGTAGAATATGAGATGAAACGTTTGGCTGGTTAGTGGCGCCGTAGTATATAGCACAGTAGTACATTAGCATAAGTTTAAGTAGTACAAAGCTTCTCTATTCCTTATAGAGAAGCTTTTGAAATTTAAATTTTCTTAAGAAATCCCTATTAATAGTTAATCAGAGATAGTTTCAGAGAGAATTTAAATGAAGATTTGGGTTCGAATAAAAATTAGAATTCAAATCAAAACCAAAATTAAAACTTAAAACCAAAAATAAGGCTTACAACCAAAGGTCAAATTGGATTTTAAATTTAAATTTAAAATCCAAATCAACTCCAAGTTCGAATCAGAATTTAAAATCAAAGCAAAAATTTGAATTTAAAATTAAAAATAGTTTAAAATCCACTTTTAAGAAAAAACTTAAGAAATTTAGAAGTGGGATTTTAGACTATTTTTAAATGAGTTAAGAAATAATTGTAAAAATTAGTTTGACAATTAATTAGAGTTTCTCTATAATGATCTCGTTGTCGCAGAAAGCGACAGATAAATTTACTTACTAGGTAAGTAAATTTAAAAGAAGAAAATTTTAAATAAATACTTGACAAGTTCATTTATTTATATTAAAATGCTTCTCGTTGTTTTGATAATGACAACACAAAGTTCTTTAACAATTTAA
>NZ_NRHC01000154.1 GCF_003585885.1 Psittacicella hinzii
TTTTGTCCAAAGACAATACCAGCTGGGTTAACAATAAATACTTGACCGTTTGATTGTAATTGACCAAGGATTTGTGAAACCTGTCCACCAAGTACACGGTTTAATACCGCTGCGTTTGAGTTTTGTTGTAAAAATTTAACGATCTCGTCATTCTTGATGTTAAATTTTTCCCAGTTAATAATGGTGTTTGGATCAGTTTTATATGTAGTTACTAATCCTTCAGTAATTTGTTGTACATTACCGTGTACAACTTGTAAGCCTTCACGAGTTAAATCTGCGTGAGCACTTGTAGTTAATGCCAAGGTGCCTAGCGCAAGAATAGAAGAAGTAGCTAAGATAGAGCTGTTTCTTAAGAACTTAGATAATCTATTTGTTGAGGTAGCTTCTTTGGCTGATGAATTAGAGCTTCCTCCAGCAATAGCATTAGTCGCTAGCTCAGAAACCGCTGTTAAAGACAGAGTCTTTTTATTGAACTTTAGTTTGTAAATTTTATTCATTTTGACATTCACATTAAATATGTAACTCTGAAGAAATCACTCTTTTTTCAGAATTAGCCGTTTAACTTTTATTCACAAGAGGGAGATTTGCCTAGTCTCACTCTTTTTCTGCTTTAAATTAAAGGAGCTAGAAGATCTAGCTTTGAACAAAGGTAAACTATTATTTAGTAGGAAAAAAATATTTTTCTTGAGAAGAAATGATATGAAAATAAACCTCTATTTCACTTTTTTTGGATACGAAAAAAAGGTAAAAGCCTGTACGCAGTGTGTTTAGGGAAACAAACTTGTACAAATTGAAATTTATTCCTAGCTTTTACTTAATTTTGAACACTTAATAAGTGAAAATGGAGATTTATAGAAAATAAACATACACCGTGTTTACTATTATACTTTACTCGTAAATTTGATATAAGAATAAGTAACTTGTACTAAAGGCAAGTTTAAGCTAATCTTTTAATTTTATGATTAAAAATCAACAAAATACGACGGGGGGGGGTAAATATTTTTTCAAAAGCGTCTAATTCCCTTTTTGCTTGTGGGGTTATTAAAGTTAACCGGTTCTATCTCTGTTTTTGAGTTATGCGTAAAAGAAAATAAAAGAAAAAGCCAAAATCGAATTATTAATTACTTACGTATATAAATCTAAGGGTTGAAAAGTGAAATTCTAAATAAATGATAATTATGTAACTCTTTGTTGTGCAGGGGTTAAAAATCTCACTCTGTAAAGCAAGATAATATCTAACTTTAAGCAAAAATAAATATCTAACTTTCCTTTTTTATCCTTTGCTTAAAAGTCAAAAATGGTCAATAGTGCACAAATACGAATAAATAAATCTAAAAAATTGGGACATTTTGGGAGGAAATGTAAGGATTTTAGCGATAATAAACCATTACAAAATAGTCAAGAATTAAGCAAATCTGCAGCGTTGGTAAAGTAAAGTTTCCTTTAAGGTTTGCTTTAAGGTTTGCTTTAAGGTTTGCTTTAAGGTTTGCTTTAAGGTTTGCTTTGAGGTTTGCTTTGAGGTTTGCTTTGAGGTTTGCTTTGAGGTTTCTTTTAAGGGGTTAATTTTATCTGTCAGCATGTTGAACTGCTTAATTTGCTAGAGAGTTTTGGTACTTTGCTCCAATCTGGCAGTAAAAGAGACTACTAAGAAGAGAGTTAAAAAGTGGAAGGAATTGAACGCAAACAAGTGTAACAAGCAGTGCAAAAAATAGGGTAACAAGCAGGGAACAAGCTAGGTAACAAGCAGTTCTGAACCTATTCTCCCGAAATTTTTTAAGTAAATAATTGGGGTAATTAAAGTAAAAGCATTAAAAATCAATAAAAAAGTCAAGCTT
>NZ_NRHC01000155.1 GCF_003585885.1 Psittacicella hinzii
AAAGGTGGTAACTTAGGATAGTTATAATTTGTTTAACTAGAGTATGTTGTTATTGTCTAACTTTGACCTGTTCATTATAAGAAAGTTTATCCTTTGAATAAAGTAGGTTAAAGTTTAAACACTATTAACTTATATTCATCAATCTAAAAACCATGCTTTGCTAAAATAGCAGTTAGGAGAGATAGAGAATTTAAACTTTACCTCTATTTAAAGCTAAATACTATTCTAAGCTTATAGCTAAGATTGATTAGCAAGAGCTACTTAAAGATATAAGACCATGTCTAACTCTTGCTTACCTGTGAACTATTATAGACCTCAATAGTTTGTTAATAAATATCAGTTTTTGCAAAAGATTATTTCAATTTACGAAACAATAGCTAGTAAGTTAAGCACTATCCTCGATAAAGCGTTAGATACTAATCCCTGCTCTTTCAACCTTTACCATTGAGCAATAACTACAGGCATTGACTGCATGCTGTGACTACAGCCTATAGCTTGAGAAAGTAACTACAGACTGTAACTTTAAGAAGTATGCCCTGACTGTAACTACAGCGAAGATTTCTATACTGCCTTAAAGCATAGATTTACGGAGGCAACCAAACGTATAGAAAAGAGAATGTGAAAAATAACCGCAATCTAATATATACAACAAGTAACTACAATCTAAGGTATACAACAAATAACTGCAATCTAAGATATACAACAAGTAACCACAATCTAAGCTAACCAGTTGAGGTTACAGCTCAAGTTTACTAATGCAAACAAACAACAGGGAGAACCAAATGGATAACAAACTCAACAAGAAAATAGCCAACCTTTCCATCCTTGGTCAAAAAGAAGATGACTACTTTAGTCACGCACCGGTAAATGAAAAAGAACTCATTCTTCCACCAACTATGGCAAACCATCCAGCTTTTAGTAAAGTTTTTATTCCAGGAAAACTAACGCTTGGTTTAATTTCTCCTTTTAAAGGATACCCTGATAGTCCTTTTCCAGATATCTCTGATCTGGGAGAAGTAGCTCAACAAGCAGAGCAAGCTGGTTTTGCTGCTTTATGGATTCGTGACGTACCTTTTTATGATCCAAATTTTGGAGATGTCGGACAAGAGTTAGATCCCTTTGTAACTCTTGGTTACCTTGCTGCTAAAACAAATCGTATTGCATTAGGAACTACTGGTATTCTAGCTCCTCTACGTGACCCTATTCACATTGCAAAAGCAGCAGTAAGCCTTGCCAAACTAACCAGTAATCGTTTTATTTTAGGGTTGTCTACCGGAGATAGACCTGTAGAGTATCCAGCATTCAATGTTGATTTTGCAAAGCGTGCCGATCTCTATCGCGAAGCTTGGGAACTTATTAAACATCTAACAAGTCATAGTTATCCTGAATTAAAAACAGAATCATATGGTACTTTTAGAGGTAAAATTGATCTAGTGCCTAAGCTAAGTCAAGCTCTACCTATGATTGCTGTTGGTCGTGCAAGACAAGAGTTTAGCTGGTTAGCTAACACTCCTGATGCTTGGATCTGGCATGGTTTTAAACCAGAGCAAACTACAAATATAAACAACACTATTGCGCACTTAAACCAAGATGGTTATTGGCGTCCTTTAGGAGCTGGTTATTTTATTGAACTTCTTGAAGATGTAGAGGCTCCTCTAGAAAGTTTTAACAACCTTTACCTTAAAGGTGGAGCTAAAGCTCTTGGTGATTACTTTGTGCAACAACAAGCTAATGGCTTAGCACACGCAACTATAAACTTAAAACCAACTAAACGTCCTTACCAAGAGATCTTTGAGGAGTTTCAGAAGTACATTCTAAGTAGATTAGCTTAAATGCTTTTACCTCTGATCTCGAACTTATTGGCAAATACAATTATTGAGTGCAAGTTGGTAAATTTACAAGTTCATAAGTTTACAGGT
>NZ_NRHC01000156.1 GCF_003585885.1 Psittacicella hinzii
GTTATCGGGAATCCCTATTTTAAAAGAGTAAAACTCAATCAAAGGCGAAAGCTAGGCAATATGCCTAGCTTTTTTTAATTTATTTTGGTTTCATAAGCACTTTTGTTCACCAGTTCACCTAGTACTGAACTTTTGTTCACCTACTACTGCTCCTTTGTTCACCTAGTACTTGCAGGACTTTTGCTCATCTAGTACTTGTTTCACTTTTACTTACTATTGTAGTGTCTAACAAAGTACTCAAGTCTTTGTTTCTCTTCCTCGTTATATTGCTCAAAATCAACATAATATTTAAACGGCAAACGATCTAGTCCTTGATACTTGTTTTCGACTAATCCAAGTTGTGCTAAAACAGCTTCTGCTTTTGCTTTTTCTTGCTCGAGGGTAGTGTCTACCGGCTCTTTTAATAATTGGTATGGATTTAAACCGTCCATTAGATTGGAAAAAGCAACGGCAATTGGATAGATATAACGTAAGTAAATACGAGCAGCAGCTCCTGGTAAAAAACAAGGTTGAGCTATCATCTCTTCAAGTTTACCCTGATCGTACACTAACTCTCTTATACGCTCTTGAAACTCTTTAGGTTTACGTGGATCAAAGTAAACAAAAGCTTTCTCGTTAAAGTAGTCTAACTCACTTTCAATTCCACCCCAATAAATTGGGATACAACCTGAAGCAAAAGCTTCAAGAATTTTCTCACTGACGTAGCCTGGACAGTAAGAGTTCTCTGGACAGATCATAAAAACAAAGTTTTTACCATACGCTATCTTGTCGTCATTAAAATGTTCATGCAGATCAGAGGTATTGTTGCGAAAGTACCCAGCATAAAATACAGGAGCTTCATGTAAGTCTTTAGTTACTTCGGTAAATAAATCACCAATTAATCCTCTGACGCCTCGTAATCCAGAGAGCGAATCATGACGACTAATACAAACGCTTAAGGCAGGACGTTTAAACACCTCAGCCTGACGACGCGCTTGTTCAAAAGACTCTATCCAAGCTTCCACTTGGGCATAGGTAGGTAAACCGTACAGGGTATTTAAGCCCACTGATTGGCTTACTAAGTAGTTCGGGGCATGGTAATAATTACAATAACGGGTAGAAATTACTTCAGGCAAGTAAATTCCCAAAGCCAAATCAAGATAGTCAGCATAGATATCCTGACTATTTTCACTAAAAGCAAATTCTAATGAATGTTCTTGATCATAATAAAAGGAACGTTCACTTGTACCGTGTTTAAGCTTATATGGTATCCCTAAACAAGAAGCAGCATTGTATGGGTAACCATGATAAAGCAAAGGCGCCCAACCTAGTTTTTCTTGGTAACCACTTGCACGACGTTCTAGCTCACTTTGCGTCCAAAAGCGTCTTAAAAAGCCTGAAACCAAAAATAGGTTGTGCGGTAGTTTTTGGAGATCAAATTTATGATAAAGGAAAATAGATTTCTGCTTTTCTAAAGAGAAACCTAGCCAATAACCACAATGATTGATATCTGCCATGGTTCTAGTCCTTACTTAATAGTGTGGACCATAGCAAGAAATAATGTCTATTGATTAGGCATTAGATTACTTCTAGTAGTAGTCCAATCGTTTGTGTGTAAGCA
>NZ_NRHC01000157.1 GCF_003585885.1 Psittacicella hinzii
TTGAGTAATTAACCATTGCTATCTATATATGCCAAGTTTTACCTTGAATACTAATTATTAACCTCTCAACTTCTTACTACAAAGAAATCAAATAGAGCTGCATTTTCATTTCACATTTCTTTCTAGTATTTCATAGTAAAAATCTTATCGCATTGTACAAATATGCCTTTATTTTTACATTATTTAAAACTATTCAAATTCCGAATTTTTGGGATTTTTTGTTTATCTCTTTTAAGTGGTTTAACTAGTATTGCTGTCCTAAACTACATCAATAATAAGCTTCTAAGTCCAAGTAACTTTGACATGCTAAATTTGATAGTATTCATTGCTATTCTCTTGGCTTTCTTGTGCTTACAAGTAATTGTGCAGTTTGCTATTTCAACTCTAGGGCATCGTATTGTTTTTCTTCTACGTAAAAGAATTGTTAAACAAATTATTGACTCAAGCTACCAAAATATTAAAAGCCAAGGTAAAGATCGCATTCTTGCTAGCTTAAATAGTGACCTAGATAGTATTTCTAGAGTATTTATACATTTACCAGATCTTACCCAAGGTATTGTTATCGGACTATGCACCGGTATTTATTTAGCTTACCTTTCTATTCCTTTGCTACTAATTACTATTGTTGCTTTAGCCGTTATCTTGTTTGGTATGCACTTAATTGTTGCTAAAGTAGTAAAAAACTTTACTATCTACCGTAACACCAAAGATTATTTAACAGCAGACTACCAAACCGTACTCGATGGTCACCGCGAGTTAAAAATCAATAACTCAAAAGCTAAACAATTTTATTTAAAACGCTTTGTTAATAACGCAGAAGCTTCACGCCGCACCATTGTGAGAACTGACTTTTTCCATTTTCTAGGAAATAACTTTTTCGATGTTATGGTGCTAATGCTTGTAGGGGTTATTTTCTTCTTGGCTTACTCTTTTAACTTAGCAAGTATAGAAAAAGCTACTACCTTTGCGGTTACTATCTTATTTATTCGTAACTTCATTAGTGCAGCTGTGTCATCTATTGCAGACATTTCTTTAGGAGTTGTCTCTATTGGTAAATTAAACAAGCTAGAGTTTGTTGATTTTTCTGAGGACTTTAATGAGCAAGATCTCATCAATCCTAATTGGCAAACGATTAGATTTGAAAATGTTACTTATACCTATCCAAAAGCAAATCCTTTAGATAACAATCAGCAAAAAGCTAAGGTAGAACAGTTTTCGCTTGAACCATTAAACTTTACTTTAAAACGTGGTGAAGTTACATTTTTAATTGGTAAAAATGGTTCTGGTAAATCAACTTTATCTTTACTCCTATCAGGTCTAGTTGAACCTACAGGTGGAACTATTTATGTTGATGAGCAAGCTATCAACACCCCTGAATTATCTCATTCTTATCGTGGTCTACTAACTAGTATCTTTAGTGACTTTTATCTTTTTGCAGAAATTGCTAAAGATGGTGAAGAGAGTGAAAAATTAATTGATCAATGGTTAGATATCCTAGAGATAAGAGGTAAAGTAGAAGTTATTAATCAAACTTTATCTACAACATCATTATCTACCGGTCAAAGAAAGCGTTTGGCTTTACTTACAGCTATTGCTGAACAAAGATCTTTTATTATCCTTGATGAATGGGCTGCAGACCAAGATCCATACTTCCGTAGTGTTTTCTATCGTCAAATCATTCCGCAAATCAAGCAAATGGGAATTACGGTTTTTGCCATTAGTCATGATGATGCTTATTTTGATGTTGCTGATAATATCTTCTTAATAAATCAAGGTAAACTACGTATCCTTAATGATAGTGAAAGATTAACTGAAGCTCACAAAGCTGTAGAGGAAAATCTCTAGAATTTCACTATAATATTTACAAAATTAATACCCCTCGTTTTTGTATAAAACCTGAATTCCGCAAATGA
>NZ_NRHC01000158.1 GCF_003585885.1 Psittacicella hinzii
AAGAAAACGGGAAAATAGGTATTAACTAAGAAGTTATCCGAAGTATACTCGTGCATAAAGCTTACACGTACACGACTATTACGGTCATTTGTAAACTCATAACCTGTATATGAAGTTGTACCACGTACGGTATTAAAACCAACCGAAGTTAACCAATCTGTGTAAGTTTTGTCACGTAACCATTCTAATGTAAAACCAACTTTATTCTCTTCGTTGATTTGGTAGAAATGTTTAGTTAGTAAATAGTAACGTGAAGTATCTTGTGGATTTGGTCTTAGACGACCTGAACCTGTACTTGCGCCTAAAGTTGAAGCGTTATTTTTTAATTCATGTCCAGTACGGTAAGTACCTAGTACATAACCTTGGTAAGCACCAAGCTTCCAAGCGTAAGCTGCAGAGTTTGTAAATGACGAATCAGCTGAATCATATTTAGTGTAAACATAACCACCTAAACTACGTCCCGCAAGGATATCTTCCGGATCTAAAGTTCTAAAATCAACTGAAGCTCCTAAAGATCCACGGTTGTTACCACCAAAATCAACTACTGCAGATTTTAAACCAGTAGTTTCGATAAACGCCCCACGACCAAAGCTAATTGCTTTTACTTTAGCAGACCAGAAACGAGATTCAAGTCCTTCACCTAAAGAAACCCCGTCAAGAGTTAAAGCAACACGGTTTCCTTGTAAACCTCTAATGTTAATTGATGCTTCACCATCACGCTGACGTTGAGATTTAGTAATTGAAACCGTTAAATCATTACCAAAGAATGATTTTAAATTACCTAAGGTTTCTGTAGTTGTGCTAATGGTTGTTACTGTTGACGGTTGAGTACCAGTTACTTTAATTGTTTCTAAAGTAGTTGAACTCGTTGTTGACCCCGTATTAGCAAAAGTATTATTGCTTGCCACTAGCATAGCAGCTGCCACTAATGTGAGAGATAAATTTCGTTTCATAAGAACATTAAAATTAGAGTGAGTAAATATAGAAAACAAAAATTAGAGTGATAGAGTTGAGGTTACCCCCAAATGG
>NZ_NRHC01000159.1 GCF_003585885.1 Psittacicella hinzii
CCAATTAAAGGGTGCTAAGTACTAGTGTGGTCTATAAAGGTGGCAACTTAGGAAAACCTCAAGCTATTTGCTCGAGGTTTTATTTTTATCGTTTGCTAATCTGCATTCTGTATTTTAAGAATGGAGATTATTCAGTTTATATTATTTAGCTTCTTTAGCCATTACTTGGTTTTGTAACCAACGTGCCATTAATGACACAGGACGACCTGTAGCTAAGTGGTTTTTACCAGATACCCATGCACTACCAGCGATATCTAAGTGTGCCCAGTCGTACTCTTTAGTAAAGTAGCTTAAGAAAGCTGCCGCTGTTGAAGCACCACCAAAACGTACACCTGCGTTAGTTAAATCCGCATGGTTACCACGCATGTCAGCACGGAAGTCGTCATCTAATGGTAAACGCCAGCCAGCATCATCTACGTATTTACCTGCGTCTAC
This sequence comes from Psittacicella hinzii, assembly GCF_003585885.1. Classification (GTDB taxonomy): domain Bacteria; phylum Pseudomonadota; class Gammaproteobacteria; order Enterobacterales; family Psittacicellaceae; genus Psittacicella. The sequence continues at coordinate 436 of NZ_NRHC01000159.1, forward strand.
TAATTCTTGCGCAAAAGTATCGTTTTCAGAGAAAACACCTGTTAAACGGCTACCTAAAGCAACCATACATGCTCCTGTTAAAGTTGCGATGTCGATTACTTTTAACGGATTAAAACGTGATACGTAAGTTAAAGAATCACATAATACTAAACGACCTTCAGCATCAGTATTGTTTACTTCAACTGTTAAACCGTTCATTGATTTTAAGATATCACCAGGGCGGTATGAAGTACTTGAAATTAAGTTTTCACAACCAGCTACAACCCCTACTAGGTTGATTGGTAAATTTAACTCTGCTACAGCTTTTACTAAACCTAATACTGAAGCTGCACCACACATGTCATATTTCATTTCTTCCATGCTTGCAGCTGGTTTTATTGAGTAACCACCTGTATCAAAAGTCATACCTTTACCAACAAACACATAAGGGCGTTCGTTGCTATCAGCAGCACCGTTATATTTAACTACAGTTAAATATGGACGATTTGCAGAACCTTTACCTACAGCTAGGTAACAACCCATGCCTAAAGCTTCAAGTTGCTCTTCATCTAAAACTTCAGTAGTGATGTTGTCGTAATCACGTGCAAGTTTTTCGCCTTGGTCAGCTAAGTAACGAGGTGTACAAACATTACCTGGTAAGTTACCTAAATCACGTGCTAATTTGATACCAGCAGAGATGCAACGTGCATCTGTTAAACCAGCTTCAAAAGCACCTGCTTTATCTTTGTCAGTTAGGAAGTGGTAAGATTTTACCCCTGTACAACAAGAGCAGTCATCAGCATGACCTTCTTCCGGTTTATCTAACGTTAGATAACGTTTAAATTTGTAACGATTGAAATTAATCGCTTCAACGAATACTAAAGCGGTACGATAGATATCATCCTGCTCTAAACCTAATAGGTTTTCTGGTAAAAGTAAAGTTAAAGAGCTAGCTTTAACTTCTCTTAATTTTTTTACTAAAGCTGCAGCTACTGATTTAAGCGCTTTAGGGGAAATTGTTGCATCTTTACCTAAACCTACAACAATTACACGCGTAAAACCAGTTAACCCTTCTACTCCGTAAAAGTGACTAACTTCACCTACAGAACCTTTAAAGTTATCTAAAACTAGAAGACGTTCTACATCAGCTACAGTCTCTTCTTTTAGCTCATTAGTTTTAACTACTTTCTTTTCAGCATTAGCAAATAAAACTAAAGTGTCCTCTTTGCCATGCTGTAAAGTGTTTACAACATTGAAAAGCATGATATATATCCTTTAATCTATTAAACTTTTTCTATTATACCCTCTTTTATTCGCGCTTGATATTTTTAGTTAGGGTTTTATGCTTTATGTATGTTTTTTCAATATTTTGTTATGCAAGAAAACTGGAATTTGGAGTTGAAATGGGGGGTAGATATAGAAGCAACTTTAGGACTAGAATTGAAGATGAGGTTTCCCTCAAATGAGGTACAGCTCTGCTTTGGAAGCAAATTTAGAAAAACTTGAAGAAAAACTTAGTCCAAAGAAACTTGGCAGGAACTAAATGGAAGAACTAAATAATTTACGTGAAAATTTAAGGATTGAGAGAATAAATGATTGAGAGAATAAATGATTGAGAGAATAAATGATTGAGAGAATACATAATATACATGGCAAGGCAAAACTAAAGAGTTCCTAGACAAAAATAAAACTATTAATAGGGATTCCCGATA